>NC_010334.1:4995000-5175000 GCF_000019185.1 Shewanella halifaxensis HAW-EB4
CGTCATCGAGAGTGTAGAGTGCGTGACTCAAACTGGCTCTAATACTAAGCGGTATAAAGACTTGATCGCTCAGCGAGAATTTGCACTTTTGAGTCAAGCGTCTTGAATTAGTTCGCCAAAAGCACTCTGAGTAGATCACTTTCTTATCCTGATGGCTCCAAGGCTTGGGAAGATCGGCACTCGCAAATATGTTTCGTACAATTTTCATGCTTGGATCTGGTTGAGAGAGGGGGGTAAAATCACAAATTGCAGATGCAAAAAAGCCCACTACATCGTAGCGGGCTTTATCGCTTCTCTTTCGAGAATAAATAGGCGCCTGGAAATGACCTACTCTCACATGGGGAGACCCCACACTACCATCGGCGATACTGTGTTTCACTTCTGAGTTCGGAATGGATTCAGGTGGTGCCACAGTTCTATGGTTTCCAGACAAATTCTGCTTTACTTTCAGTTTTTAAAAAACTAAAGGTAAAAAAGTTTGAAAAGCTGTTACTCGCTAGCGCAAGTAATTGAAATTAATTTTGAGTTCACACTACATTAAGTGCTTAAATTCTAACTCTGGTGTCTGTTGAAACATCAGTCTCATACAAAACCCATCAGGGTTGTATGGTTAAGCCTCACGAGTCATTAGTACAAGTTAGCTCAACGCCTCACAACGCTTACACACCTTGCCTATCAACGTCCTAGTCTCGAACGGCTCTTTAGAGAGATTAAATCTCTAGGGATGACTCATCTTAGGACTCGCTTCCCGCTTAGATGCTTTCAGCGGTTATCGATTCCGAACGTAGCTACCGGGCAATGCCATTGGCATGACAACCCGAACACCAGCGGTTCGTCCACTCCGGTCCTCTCGTACTAGGAGCAGCTTCCTTCAATCATCCAACGCCCACGGCAGATAGGGACCGAACTGTCTCACGACGTTCTGAACCCAGCTCGCGTACCACTTTAAATGGCGAACAGCCATACCCTTGGGACCGACTTCAGCCCCAGGATGTGATGAGCCGACATCGAGGTGCCAAACACCGCCGTCGATATGAACTCTTGGGCGGTATCAGCCTGTTATCCCCGGAGTACCTTTTATCCGTTGAGCGATGGCCCTTCCATACAGAACCACCGGATCACTATGACCTACTTTCGTACCTGCTCGACGTGTATGTCTCGCAGTTAAGCTGGCTTATGCCATTGCACTAACCGTACGATGTCCGACCGTACTTAGCCAACCTTCGTGCTCCTCCGTTACTCTTTGGGAGGAGACCGCCCCAGTCAAACTACCCACCAGGCACTGTCCCGAACCCCGATTCAGGGGCCGCGGTTAGAACATCAAAACTACAAGGGTGGTATTTCAAGATTGACTCCACTCCATCTAGCGACGAAGCTTCAAAGTCTCCCACCTATCCTACACATGTAGGTTCAATGTTCAGTGCCAAGCTATAGTAAAGGTTCACGGGGTCTTTCCGTCTAGCCGCGGGTATACGGCATCTTCACCGCAATTTCAACTTCACTGAGTCTCGGCTGGAGACAGCGTGGCCATCATTACGCCATTCGTGCAGGTCGGAACTTACCCGACAAGGAATTTCGCTACCTTAGGACCGTTATAGTTACGGCCGCCGTTTACCGGGGCTTCGATCATGAGCTTCTCCGAAGATAACCCAATCAATTAACCTTCCGGCACCGGGCAGGCGTCATACCGTATACTTCCTCTTGCGAGTTTGCACAGTACTGTGTTTTTGATAAACAGTTGCAGCCACCTGGTATCTGCGACTCTCGGCAGCTTAGGGAGCAAGTCCCATCACCACTAAGAGCGTACCTTCTCCCGAAGTTACGGTACCATTTTGCCTAGTTCCTTCAGCCGAGTTCTCTCAAGCGCCTTAGTATTCTCTACCCGACCACCTGTGTCGGTTTGGGGTACGATTCCTACTAACCTGAAGCTTAGAAGATTTTCCTGGAAGCATGGCATCAACTACTTCATCACCTTAGTGACTCGTCATCAGTTCTCAGCCTTAAGTACACCCGGATTTGCCTAAGTGTACAGCCTACAACCTTAAACGCGGACAACCAACGCCGCGCTAGCCTAGCCTTCTCCGTCTCTCCATCGCAGTTAGCAGAAGTACGGGAATATTAACCCGTTTCCCATCGACTACGCCTTTCGGCCTCGCCTTAGGGGTCGACTCACCCTGCCCCGATTAACGTTGGACAGGAACCCTTGGTCTTTCGGCGAGGGGGTTTTTCACCCCCTTTATCGTTACTCATGTCAGCATTCGCACTTCTGATACCTCCAGCGTGGGTTACCCCTTCACCTTCAACGGCTTACAGAACGCTCCTCTACCGCACTAGTGCAAGCACTAGTACCCATAGCTTCGGTGTATTGCTTAGCCCCGTTAAATCTTCCGCGCAGGCCGACTCGACTAGTGAGCTATTACGCTTTCTTTAAATGATGGCTGCTTCTAAGCCAACATCCTAGCTGTCTAAGCCTTCCCACATCGTTTCCCACTTAGCAATAACTTTGGGACCTTAGCTGATGGTCTGGGTTGTTTCCCTTTTCACGACGGACGTTAGCACCCGCCGTGTGTCTCCCGTATAGTACTCATTGGTATTCGGAGTTTGCAAAGGGTTGGTAAGTCGGGATGACCCCCTAGCCTTAACAGTGCTCTACCCCCAATGGTATTCGTACGAGGCGCTACCTAAATAGCTTTCGAGGAGAACCAGATATCTCCCGGTTTGATTGGCCTTTCACCCCCAGCCACAAGTCATCACCGCATTTTTCAACATACGTGTGTTCGGTCCTCCAATTGATGTTACTCAATCTTCAACCTGCCCATGGCTAGATCACCGGGTTTCGGGTCTACACCTTGCAACTAAACGCGCAGTTAACACTCGGTTTCCCTACGGCTCCGCTATTCGCTTAACCTTGCTACAAAATGTAAGTCGCTGACCCATTATACAAAAGGTACGCAGTCACGGTCTCAAGAACCGCTCCCACTGCTTGTACGTATACGGTTTCAGGTTCTATTTCACTCCCCTCACAGGGGTTCTTTTCGCCTTTCCCTCACGGTACTGGTTCACTATCGGTCAGTCAGGAGTATTTAGCCTTGGAGGATGGTCCCCCCATGTTCAAACAGGATGTCACGTGTCCCGTCCTACTCGTTTTCACGTAAAGTTAGTTTTCATGTACGGGGCTATCACCCTGTGCCGCTGTGCTTTCCAACACATTCCACTAACACCCTCTACGCTTAAGGGCTAATCCCCGTTCGCTCGCCGCTACTAGGGGAATCTCGGTTGATTTCTTTTCCTCCGGGTACTTAGATGTTTCAGTTCCCCGGGTTCGCCTCACTACACTATGTATTCATGTAGTGATACATGCTTATGCATGTGGGTTTCCCCATTCGGACATCGTTAGCTCAAATGCTTGTTACTAGCTCGCCAACGCTTTTCGCAAGTTACTACGTCCTTCATCGCCTCTGACTGCCAAGGCATCCACCATATACGCTTAGTCACTTAACCATACAACCCAAATAAGTCTCTATGAGAAATACTCGTTGTTCTGAGCGGGTAAGCTCACAACAGCCGTACTGTAACTAATGGTTTCTACTTTCGCCAAAATTAGAATTTTTATCTTACTGCCTCATACTTTCGTATCAGCCAACAAGCTAAGACACTTAATGTTAAGTGTTTTTAGAACTCAATTTTTTAATTTCGCATTAATCCTACAAATAACAACACGATAAATCGTAGTCGTTATCCCTTTCAGATTAACACTATCAGCTTTCCAAATTTTTAAAGAACGATATCAACTGCAACTAAGGCAGGATATTTTGTCGCTCATCTCTACAAGTAGAGACAAACAAGCAATCTGTGTGAACACTCAACAACGATTAAGTTAGTCGTATAGGTAAGGAGGTGATCCAGCCCCAGGTTCCCCTAGGGCTACCTTGTTACGACTTCACCCCAGTCATGAACCACACCGTGGTAAACGCCCTCCCGAAGGTTAAGCTATCTACTTCTGGTGCAGCCCACTCCCATGGTGTGACGGGCGGTGTGTACAAGGCCCGGGAACGTATTCACCGTAGCATTCTGATCTACGATTACTAGCGATTCCGACTTCACGGAGTCGAGTTGCAGACTCCGATCCGGACTACGACCGGCTTTGTGAGATTAGCTCCACCTCGCGGCTTCGCAACCCTCTGTACCGACCATTGTAGCACGTGTGTAGCCCTACTCGTAAGGGCCATGATGACTTGACGTCGTCCCCACCTTCCTCCGGTTTATCACCGGCAGTCTCCCTAAAGTTCCCACCATTACGTGCTGGCAAATAAGGATAAGGGTTGCGCTCGTTGCGGGACTTAACCCAACATTTCACAACACGAGCTGACGACAGCCATGCAGCACCTGTCTCAGAGTTCCCGAAGGCACTAAGCTATCTCTAGCGAATTCTCTGGATGTCAAGAGTAGGTAAGGTTCTTCGCGTTGCATCGAATTAAACCACATGCTCCACCGCTTGTGCGGGCCCCCGTCAATTCATTTGAGTTTTAACCTTGCGGCCGTACTCCCCAGGCGGTCTACTTAATGCGTTAGCTTGAGAGCCCAGTGTTCAAGACACCAAACTCCGAGTAGACATCGTTTACGGCGTGGACTACCAGGGTATCTAATCCTGTTTGCTCCCCACGCTTTCGTACCTGAGCGTCAGTCTTTGTCCAGGGGGCCGCCTTCGCCACCGGTATTCCTTCAGATCTCTACGCATTTCACCGCTACACCTGAAATTCTACCCCCCTCTACAAGACTCTAGTTTGCCAGTTCAAAATGCAGTTCCCAGGTTGAGCCCGGGGCTTTCACATCTTGCTTAACAAACCGCCTGCGTACGCTTTACGCCCAGTAATTCCGATTAACGCTTGCACCCCTCGTATTACCGCGGCTGCTGGCACGAAGTTAGCCGGTGCTTCTTCTGCGAGTAACGTCACACCCAAACGCTATTAACGCTTGAGCTTTCCTCCTCGCTGAAAGTGCTTTACAACCCGAAGGCCTTCTTCACACACGCGGCATGGCTGCATCAGGCTTTCGCCCATTGTGCAATATTCCCCACTGCTGCCTCCCGTAGGAGTCTGGACCGTGTCTCAGTTCCAGTGTGGCTGATCATCCTCTCAGACCAGCTAGGGATCGTCGCCTTGGTGAGCCATTACCCCACCAACTAGCTAATCCCACCTAGGTTCATCCAATCGCGGAAGGCCCGAAGGTCCCCTCCTTTCCCCCGTAGGGCGTATGCGGTATTAGCAGTCGTTTCCAACTGTTATCCCCCTCGACTGGGCAGATACCTAGGCATTACTCACCCGTCCGCCGCTCGTCACCTCAGGAGCAAGCTCCCTTGTGTTACCGCTCGACTTGCATGTGTTAGGCCTGCCGCCAGCGTTCAATCTGAGCCATGATCAAACTCTTCAATTAAAGTTTTTTGCTTCTTCCACCTTACAAGTAAGGCTAAATCAGCGGCTCAACGAATTCTGTATTACATATTGCTATGAACACTCATTCATTAAGTAAATTTTTGATTGTCTCGTGAGAGACAATTTCGAATAACTTAATCTCTGTGAGTGCCCACACAGATTTGCTTGTCATATTGTTAAAGAGCGTGCTAATCCTATTAAGAACAAGTCTTTCAGTTAGCAGCCTAAGACGCTAGGTCGTTGGCTTGAGGAGGCGTATTCTACACTCTCCAGTGGCGGCGTCAAGCGCTTATTTTAAGAAGTTTTTCAAGCGCTGATTTCTTAATCAGAAGTCAAAACCCGAAGCTCTTAAAGCGGTTGTCACCTGAATCAAATCTCCGTGGAGTTTTAACTCTCACTCTATTCTTTTTCATAAAAAGAAAGGAGTGACTGATTGCGCTGCAAGTCCCGTACTATCTAGCGTTTACGCTGGGTAGTTGGCCTGCTGTGCCGTGTCAGTGGATGCGCATTATAGGGAGTTTCGAGATGAGTGCAAGGGGCTTTTGCAATAAAATTAGCTTTTATGAATCAAGCGTGTAGTTATCAGACGATACGTACAAAAAAGGGGCTGAAAGCCCCTTTTTTCACCATCATTAATGCTATTAAATCTAGTCAGCGTTCTTTGTGACTTGGTTTGATGACTGAGGTTCTGCAAGAAACTCCTTAATAAGAGTCACCGCTTTATCATCGTCCCAATCAACAAAGGTACGAACGAAAGCGATTAGCTCCCCTTCCCTGTTAAGGATAAAGGTGGCGGGTATCGTATCTAAAGGAAATACATGACCCAATTTCTGCTCTTTATCATAATAGGTATTGAAGCCTTCCATTCCTAATGACTTTAGGAATGGCTCTACCTGCTTATTACCCTCTAGATCGATAGATACAGGTAACACTTCAAAGTCATCAGATCCGATCTTGGCTGAGAAGCGACTGATAGCCGGTAACTCTCTTACACATGGAGGACACCAAGTGGCCCACATGTTAACCATGATGACTTTACCTTTATACTGGCTAAAGTCGACAGCCTCACCTTTACTATCTTTAAAGGGTACAGCTTCAATCGGAAACGGCTTTGGCAAAACACTAATAAGATCGACACTAGATTGAACTTGGCTTTCAGCTTGCTTTTCCATTCCAGGATAGGCCTGCGCCCCAGCAGCAACCAACATCGTTGCTGCAACTAGACCCACTATGGTCGATCTCATTTAGCGTCTCGCTTTAATAGACGATCTAACTCTTGCTGTTCTTCACTTGATAGCTCTTGATTGTTCGATTCTGCTATGCGCTGCTTGCGGATAAAGAAGAAACCGATCACGCCACCAAACAATAGCAAAGCAATAGGACCTAACCAAAGAACGTAAGTTTTAGCTTCCATTCTCGGCTTATATAAGACGAACTCACCGTAACGACTCGTCATAAACTCAACAATTTCGTCATCGCCCTTACCTTCATCAACCATCTGGTAAACTTCTAAACGTAAGTCTTGAGCAACCGGAGAGTTAGAATCGATTAAGTTTTGGTTTTGACACTGTGGACAACGCAATGAGTGAGCAAGACTTAACGCACGCTTCTGATTATCAACAGACTTAAACTCATAAGTGTCGACTGGTGTAGCATTAACGATCGTTGCCATGCTTAGTAGAAGCACTAGAGCCGAAAAGCCCTTCATTAATGATTTAATCACGATGCACCATCCTTCGCCGCTTCAGCTTGTAGCTGTTGAACCATAGGGTAAAGTGTTTCTTTCCATACATTACGGTCAATTGGCCCCGCATAACGGTAACGAATAACACCTTTATGATCGACAAGGAAACTCTCTGGCGCACCGTATACACCAAGGTCTAAACCTAGGCGACCGTCATGGTCATAGATATTAATTGCGTATGGGTTACCTTCACGGCTTAACTCACGAATAGCTAATGCACGTTCATCGCGATAGTTAATACCATATATAGGTAGAATATTTTTGCGCGCTAAGCTCATTAGGAAAGGATGCTCATACTTACATGATGGACACCAAGTTGCCCACACATTAAGTAAGCCTACCTTGCCTTTTAGCGTTTCATTAGTCACGGTCTCCCCTGACTTCTCCAAAACCTCTAACTGGAAAGCCGGGATCGGCTTTCCTTCTAGAGCTGAGTCGAGTTGTTGCGGGTTAAGGAAGAGTCCCTTATAGAGGAACACTCCCATACCTAAAACTACGACGAGTGGAATAAATAATACTAACTTTTTCATATTTACTCTGTTCCAATTAAGCCGTTGCTAACTTGTCAGCTTCTTTAGCTGCAGTCTTTTCTGCGCTCTTAGCTCTTACGCGGTAGCGCTTATCAGATGCGGCGAAGAAACCACCGACCATCATAAAGATAGAGCCAAACCAGATCCAGCGAACATAAGGCTTATAGTTGATACGCACTGCGTATTCTGTACGACTAATTGGGTCACCCATTGTCACGTAAAGATCTCGGAATAGACCCCAATCAATACCGGCTTCAGTCATGTCCATAGTACGAACATTGTATTGACGACGATCAGGTCTTAGTAGAGTAACGTAATCATCACCCTCATAGACTTCGATTTGACCTTGTTGAGCCGTGTAGTTAGGACCAACAACATTCTTGGTTTCCACATAATTAAAGGTGTAACCCGCCAGTTCCTGAGAAATACCAGGACCCATACGAACACTCTTCTCTAACGAGTAGTTAGATACCATAGTGGCACCAACAACTGATACGGCAATACCAAGGTGAGCGATAATCATACCCAGTTGACTGCGGCCAAGACGGGTTAAATCAATAGAACCATCCTTAGTTTTAACCATGTTGTATGCGGCGCGGAATGTCATCAAGGCGACCCATACAGCCATACCAATACCGAATACAACCCAAATGTTAAATTGACCATCGGCTAGGAAAGGCGCAGCTAAGCCAACTACCGCAGAGATCACTGCGGGGACGATTAGCTGACGCTTAAGTTCACCCGCTTTAGACTTCTTCCAGCGAATAACCGGGCCTACACCCATAAAGCCAAATAGAACTAGAACGATTGGAACGAATACCGCGTTAAAGTATGGAGGTCCTACAGAAATCTTACCCATGCCTAATGCGTCGATTAGTAGTGGATATAGGGTACCGAGCAATACTGTACCACAAGCAACCGTTAGCAGTAGGTTACATATCAGTATCATGGTTTCTTTAGATTTCAACTCAAATCGAGCAGGGCTACGCATCTCACTTGCTCTGAAAGCAAATAGAGTGAGTGAACCACCCACGGCTAAACCAAGTAGCAATAGGATGAACATACCTCGACTTGGATCCGCTGCAAACGAGTGAACCGAAGTTAACACGCCAGAACGAACAATAAAGGTACCAAGTAAGCTTAGCGAGAAGGCAAAGATCGAAAGCAAAACAGTCCAGTTACGGAATGCGCCACGCTTCTCCGTTACGATCACCGAGTGAAGTAGCGCTGTACCAATTAACCAAGGCATGAAAGAGGCGTTCTCAACTGGATCCCAGAACCACCAACCACCCCAACCGAGTTCGTAGTATGCCCACCAAGAACCGAGTGAGATACCGCCAGTTAGGAATACCCATGCTGCTAAGGTCCAAGGACGGCTCCAACGAGCCCAAGCTGAGTCAAGGCTGCCGCTCATCAAGGCTGCAATTGCAAAAGCGAAGCTTACAGCAAAACCTACATAACCAAGATAAAGCATTGGTGGGTGGAAAATCAAACCAACATCTTGCAACATTGGGTTAAGGTCACGCCCTTCCATCGGAACTGGGAATAATCGCTCAAATGGGCTAGAGGTCAACAACATAAACAGCGTAAAGCCGATAAGGATCATCGCCAGTACTGACAACACTCGTGCTGTAAAGACTTCTTCCAAGCCTTTACTAAACAATGCTACTGCTGCTGCCCAAGCTGATAATGAGAATACCCAAAATAGCAAAGAACCTTCATGGCCACCCCATACAGCTGCAATCTTAAAGAAGATTGGTAACTCAGAATTAGAGTGGTGTGCTACATAAGCAATAGAGAAGTCATCGACAGCAAAGCTGTAGCCAAGCGCGATAACAGAGAAGAGAATAAAGAAGAACATTCCGTAACTTAGTGGCCACGCATAGCGCACTAGGTATTGGTCTTTACGTGCTACACCTACTAAAGGAACGATGGCTAACAGCATGGCGAATGCCAAGCCGATAATCAGCGAAAAGTGTCCTAATTCTGGGATCATGGGTTTTCCTCAGTCCTAAACCATGCTTGATTAAGCTCTAGCTGAATCATCGCATACGTGTTTACAATTAACACAATTAAAAGGTACAAATTTTAGCTCAGTTTAGTATTTGCTATTGTTAATGTCTGCCTATTTCGTACAAATATGGGTGACCAGTCTCATTCTTCCCCTATCTTATTAACAAACACACATAAACAATTGCTTATCACATTCCACAATAAACTGAACGAATTTAGTTGAATGTTATGGTCTGACCGACAAAGTTCCCGTAAGTTTCGAGAATATTTACAATTAGAATCAATCTGTGAACAAGTACTCAACTATGACCTTTTAAGGTTATATTACTGTTCAATGAATAATCTTTACGTATAATCTTATCCCTAGTTCAGCGGTGAATCCGCTTTTTCGCAAACGAAAGTGAAATAGACATAATGACCACATTCTGGATTTTAATAGCCTCATTTCTGTTGGTTAGCCTCGCGCTGATTTGGTTCCCACACTTCCGCCAGCAGCGCATGCTGAGAGCAGAGGAAGCGGATGTTCGTAAAGGTACTAACCTTGAATTATTCAATGAAAGACTCGCGACTTTAGAGAAAGAACTTGAAGAAGAACTACTAGATCAACCTGAGTTCGACGCATTAAAGAAAGAGCTTGAAATCAGCTTACTTCAAGACATGAAGCAAGGTGACGACGACTCACTAGTTAACAAGCTTAAACCCAAGAGCATAATGTGGCCATCAGTTATGTCTGTTGTTATCATTGGTATCAGTGGTTATATGTACTCAACTTTGGGTGCCTATAAAAACCTTGATCAGCCTATGACTGCAAATGATCCACATGCAGGTCAGTCGACTGAACAAATCATGTCTCAGCGTGTAGGAATGATGGAAGCGCAAGCGCAAGCCGAGCCAGAGAACAGCCAGGTTTGGTTTAGCCTGGGCCACGCTTACATCTCAGCAAACCGTTATGACGACGCAATTAAAGCTTTCGATAAGACAATGGATCTTGTCGGTGTACATGCTGAGTTACTTGGCCCGAAAGCAACTGCACTTTATTACCGCTCTAACCAGAAGATGACACCAACGGTACAGGCACTTGTTGATCAGGCATTAAGCCTTGATCCAGAAGATCCTTCGACACTGTTACTTGTAGGCATGGATTCATTCTTCACGGCTGATTACCAGAAAGCAATTGATGCATGGCAGCTAATTCTAGATAGCGACCGTAGTGACGTTGACCGCGGCGCAATAATGAATGCTATCGATAGCGCTAAAATGAGAATGCAGTCAGAAGGTATAATGCCTAATGAAGGTATGATGCCTAATGATGAAGCTCACAAGAGTGTACAGCCTGGTGCGACAGCAAAAACAGTAACTATTGAAGTATCTATCTCTCCAGAGTTACAAGCCAAAGTGGCCAGCACTGATATGCTATTTATCTTTGCTCGCTCAACTGAAGGTCCAAAAGTACCACTGGCTGCAACTAAGATCTCAGCGGAATCCTTACCTGCGACGATAACCTTAGATGACAGTACTGGTATGGGTGGCAATACTAAGCTTAGCGATACAAAAGCCGTTGAGATTATCGCGGTACTATCTAAGCATGGTAGCGTAAGAGCGCAGACTGGTGACATCCAAGGTAAGCTTGCGATGGTTAAAGTTGGCGAAACTGGCCAGCTAGTGCTAGATACTCAAGTTCAGTAATCCTGAGCATCAGATTAAAAAAGCCGGCCTTAGCCGGCTTTTTTATATCCATAAATCGCCAACCTACCACTTACCTATAGACCGGATAAGTCTCTTGTCACCGCACTGTGACAGCATTAAGTCTCCTTGCTATCACCCTGCTTAGCAAGGTCGAATCACAGGCACAAAAAAACCGGCAAAGGCCGGTTTTTTAATGCAAAGTAAAGCTTACTTAGACATATATTCGATTGCTTTGGTGTAATCTTCATCTGAGCAATCTGTGCACATGCCGCCTGGTGGCATTGCGTTTAGGCCAGACTTAACAGAAGACACTAGAGCAGGCATACCTTTAGCTAGGCGTGGTTCCCATGCCGCTACGTCATGTGTCTTTGGCGCACCAGCAACACCCATGCTGTGACAAACTTGACATGCCTTGTCATATACAGCTTTACCATCTTGAGCAAGTGCGCTTGTAGACAGAGTCATAGCTGCCACTGCAGTCAGTGCTAATAATTTTTTCATCTTATACGTTCCTAATGCAAATTCTAACAAAGCTCACGCTGCCCTAAAATTTTTGGCAGACTTATTCTAGCTCGGCTAGGTTACTACAAAGTTCAACAAATGGCATCTTTTTGTGACATAAACCGTACTAATACAGGTTTTACAAGACATAGTTCTCAAAAAGGTTAATATATTAGCAAATGTTTAAAAAGTTCATAGAAAATACACAATATTCGAACTACATCAAATTGCTGACACTTAGCAACAAGCAGGACTAAACGCTTGAAAGTGTATGTGTTAGTATCCCTTGTGTTTTCATACAGCTTGATATAGAGGGCTCAGTGGTAGAACAATCAAAAGCAACAACACTGGTATCAGCTAATAACTTAACCTGCATTAGGGAAGAACGCATTTTATTTGACGCGCTTAGCTTCGAAATAACCGAAGGTGAGATTGTTCAAATCGAAGGCCCCAATGGTGCTGGAAAAACAAGTCTTTTGCGGATTATCGCTGGTTTATCTCGCCCCTATGCCGGGCAAATCAATTTTAAAGGTGAAGACATTAATCATTGTCGTGACGAGTACAACGATGAGTTATTGTATCTTGGCCACCTTGCAGGTGTTAAAAGTGAGTTAACTGCAGAGGAAAATCTTAACTTCAATTTAAGGATTAGTGGGTATGATGACTTCGATGCCCGTCAGATCCTTGCAAAAGTTAACCTCTCTGGTTTCGAAGATGCGCTTGCCGGACACCTGTCTGCAGGTCAACACCGACGTACAGCACTCGCAAGGCTTTGGCATACAAACTGTAAGATCTGGCTTCTCGATGAACCTTTTACTGCCATCGATAAGAAAGGCGTAGAAGAGCTAGAGCATCTGTTTTTAGCCCATGCAAAGCGAGGTGGATGCGTGATATTGACTACACACCAAGATATGGGTGTGATTGGTGATGATATCTTACGTAAAATTCGTCTCGATTATCGCTTCGTATAAGGTTTGGCTATGAAGAAAGGTATCAGTTATACCAAGGCATTTAGCACGTTATTAAAACGAGATCTGCAAATTGCTGTACGTCATCGCGGTGATATTTTTAACCCGCTACTGTTTTTCGTCCTAGTGGTGACTCTATTTCCATTAGGCATTGGCCCTGAGCCACAAGTATTAACTCGAGTCGCCCCTGGTATTATCTGGGTCGCAGCACTATTGGCATCCATGTTATCACTTGAACGATTGTTTAAGGCCGACTATGCCGATGGTAGCCTTGAGCAAATGTTGCTAAGCCCGCAGCCACTGCCATTAATGGTATTGGCCAAGGTACTAGCACATTGGATATTAACAGGGGTACCTTTAATTTTAGTAGCCCCCCTCTTAGCAGTGCTATTACATTTAGATGGTAATAGCTACGGAGCATTAATTGCGACATTAGCGCTAGGTACTCCGGTGCTGAGCCTACTCGGAGCGATTGGTGTAGCTTTGACGGTTGGACTACGTAAAGGCGGCGTACTGCTAAGCTTGCTGATTTTGCCTTTATATATCCCAGTATTGATTTTCGCAACCAGTGCCATTGATGCCGCTGGTATGAATTTACCTTATGATGGTCAGCTCGCTATTATTGGCGCAATGTTGATCGGTTCATTAACGTTAGCACCATTTGCAATTGGTGCATCCTTACGAGTGAGTACTAACTAAAATGTGGAAATGGTTACATTCTTACGCGGATCCTGAACGCGCTTATAATTTGTCTGGAAAGCTCCTCCCTTGGTTCGCAATGCTCGCGATTTCGCTGATTGGTATCGGTTCTGTATGGGGTATGGTATTTGCTCCTGTTGATTACCAAATGGGCGAAAGCTATCGCATCATATTCATCCATGTACCTGCTGCGTCTATGTCAATGACCGCTTATATGGCAATGGCGACATCTTCATTCATCGGCCTTGTATGGCAAATTAAAACCGCCGACTGGGCTGCGGCGGCTATCGCACCTATCGGTGCAGTACTCACCTTTATTGCACTAGTTACAGGTGCCACTTGGGGTAAGCCGATGTGGGGCACTTGGTGGGTGTGGGATGCACGCTTGACCTCTGAACTCGTACTACTTTTCCTATATCTTGGCGTTATCTCTTTATACGCATCATTTGAAGATAAAGTACTTGCAGCGCGCGCCGCAGGCATCCTTGCTATAGTAGGTGTTATTAACATCCCAATTATCAAGTACTCTGTTGATTGGTGGAGCTCACTGCATCAGCCGGCGTCGATTAAGCTCACCGAAAAATCGGCGATGCCTGCTGAGATGCTATATCCATTACTAATTAACATTCTAGGCTTTGGTGTGATGATTGGTGCAATTACATTAGTGAGATTTAGATCAGAAATTTTGGCACGAAATGGCATGCGTCCATGGGTCCGTGAACTTGCTAAGGCAGAGGGGGTCAAATAATGCAATTCGACTCAATAAGTGAATTTATCAACATGGGCGGCTACGCATTCTATGTATGGCTAGCCTACGGTGTAACTTTTTTCTCGCTAGGAACGCTAGTCGTCCTTAGTGTTAAACAGAAACGTAAGGTGTTAGTAGAGATCGCTAAGAAGATCCAACGTGAAGAACGCCTTAAAGAAACTCGGAGTAATAAATAGTGAACCCAAGACGAAAGAAACGCCTTACCCTTGCTGTAGCCCTGATTGTCGGTGTATCAGCAATCGCGTCTTTGCTTTTATATGCGTTAAATTCGAACTTAAACCTTTTCTTTACGCCTACTGAAATTATACATGGTAAGAAAGATACCGGTGTTATGCCTGAAGTTGGCCAGCGCATTCGTGTTGGTGGCATGGTAACGATAGGTTCAATGGTTCGTGACCCAGAAAGCCTACACGTTGAATTTGCAATACATGATATCTCTGGTGGCGAAATCATAGTGACTTATGATGACCTACTTCCGGATCTTTTCCGTGAAGGACAAGGTATCGTTGCACAGGGCGTATTGTCAGCTCCTGGTGTTCTACAGGCGACTGAAGTCCTTGCCAAGCATGATGAAAACTACATGCCACCTGAAGTTGCCGAAGCTATGGGCCAGACCCATGAGAAATTAGATTATAACCAAGAGCAAAAGTCTGGCGGTTACTAAGCTAAACTGATTATTCAGCTAAATAAAAAGCCTTCTTTATGAAGGCTTTTTTGTGCCCCCAGTTTGCGAATCTATAACCATATGCAAAGATGCCCTCTAAATCGCTGCTAATCTCTCAAAATGCCCCGCTACGCCTCACTCAATGAACTGTGGCAACTTATATCGATTTCTAGACTAATGTGCACCTAAGCGCACCTAGAGCTTTTAAAACGACAAGCCAGTTGTCTTATACAGTAAGAGCCTGATTCTCTCCCTATCAGCACCAGTTTGAACACCACCTAACCTTTTCCAGACACCTTAAACAATCTCTTATACCAATCAGTATAAGAAGTTGATCTACTCAGAGCGTTTTTTGGAAAACTAATTCAAGGCGAATAGCTGAGAGAATGGTTATTCCCTTATGAGGCTGTTCAACGCAGAAGTAGGCAGCCAAAAACGCTCCAGAATGGCGAGTTTTAGCGGTTCTGATGCTGTGACTCTTAAGGAACAAGGGGGAGCTTAACCCTAGAACAACTACGCTCTTCACTCGTTGCAAACCACATGGATGTGGTGAATGTCATTAATGCAGGAGCAATTAATGACCTTGCCTCAAAATCGCTAAACTCTCGCTGAGCGACCAAATCTTTATACTGCTTGGTATTAGCCCTGGCATATTCTCCTAAGTTGCCCCTCCACCGCTCCCATCTAGCTCCCTCCTCGCGCTCACTACAATCAGCTCAGGGTAGAAATAGGCCAAGCCGTACTAGCTCTTATACCAATCAGTATAAGAAAGTGATCTACCAAGAATGCTTTTGGCTAACCAATTCAAGACGGGGTATTGCTCCCTTCAAAGAACATCCAACGCAGAAGTAGGAAGCCCCCCCAAAAAAAGGCGAGTTTTAGCGCATCCGATGCCGCGTTAACAAGCGTAGACCTGGTTTAACTAGGCCCTTCACGCGTTGCGAGCAACATGGATGCTACGAATGTCATTAATACACAACGGAGTGGGTTCAAGAGGTACAAGAGCATGGATGGTCTGGGGGTGAATAATGCTGGATCGATTATCGAGAGTAAGCGGGAACCGTTACCGAGGAGTAATTAATATCCTTACTTCAAAAGCGATAAATTCTCGCTGAGTGTTTAGGTCTTGATACTGATTGCTATTAGTCAAATTAAGTTAACAACAGGGAGGTTTAACTGGTGAGAGAGCATACCCAAAAAGTTAATTCCACACATCCAGCAAATAACTTCGACAAAACTTAGGAAAAATGAATGATGGTAGGATTGCTCAAAATTTATAAACGAGGCGCCCTATATCTATATTGGGCTAACTCAATGATAGGTTAACAGCCTGATTCTATCGCGAGCTATCTGAGGGGAGTTTAAAGATTCAATAAAGAGGTAGCGGATAACATGATGACTTAAATTTTAGATATAAAAAAGGCCGAACTAATGTTCGGCCTTTTTAAACTAAGACTTATTTACTCTGCAGTGTCTTCAACAGCTTCAGCTGCTTCAGGACGACCTACTAGTTCAATATACGCCATAGGCGCTTTATCACCAGTACGTAGACCGCACTTAAGAATACGGGTATATCCACCAGGACGATCCTGGAAACGTGGACCCAATTCAGTAAATAACTTACCAACGACTTCAGCGTCGCGAGTACGAGCAAATGCCAAACGGCGGTTTGCAACGCTATCACTCTTAGCAAGTGTTATTAGAGGTTCAACTACGCGACGCAGTTCTTTCGCTTTAGCTACAGTAGTTTTGATCACTTCGTGACGAACTATTGAGCAAGCCATGTTACGGAACATAGCTTGGCGATGACTGCTGTTACGGTTTAGTTGACGACCACTCTTACGATGGCGCATGACCTAATCCTTATTACCTATATCTGTACTAATCTGGACTTAAAGGTCGTCTGCTAAACTAGCTGGAGGCCAGTTTTCCAGACGCATACCTAACGACAGTCCGCGAGACGCTAAAACATCCTTAATTTCAGTAAGAGATTTCTTACCTAAGTTAGGAGTCTTAAGCAACTCAACTTCAGTGCGTTGTACCAGATCGCCGATGTAATGAATCGCTTCAGCCTTCAAACAGTTGGCTGAACGTACAGTTAGCTCTAAATCGTCGACAGGACGCAACAATATCGGATCGAACTCCGGTTTCTCTTCTACTGGTGCAGTCTCAGTCACATCACGCAACTCAACAAACGCATCTAGCTGTTCGGCTAGAATTGTCGCTGAACGACGAATAGCTTCCTCAGGATCGATAGTACCGTTAGTGGTCATATCGATAACGAGTTTGTCTAAGTCTGTACGCTGTTCAACACGAGCTGCTTCTACATTGTATGCAATGCGAGCAACTGGTGAGAACGAAGAATCAACCAACAAACGGCCGATAGGGCGATCATCGTCTTCAGTTTGTGCACGGGCAGAAGCCGGTACATAACCACGACCACGCTCTACGCGGATACGCATGCTGACGTCATTATTACCTGTCAAATGACAGATAACATGGTCAGGATTCATGATAGTAACATCACCATCATGCGTGATATCTGCTGCAGTAACAGGGCCTGCGCCTGACTTACTTAGCGTAAGCATAGCTTCGTCTTTCCCTTCGATAACTACGGCCAAACCTTTAAGGTTTAGTAGTATCTCAAGGATATCTTCTTGCACGCCTTCCTTGCTACTGTATTCATGCAGTACACCATCGATCTCTACTTCGGTAACCGCGCAGCCTGGCATAGACGACAATAGGATACGACGCAACGCGTTACCTAGAGTGTGACCAAAACCACGCTCTAGCGGCTCCAGTGTCACCCTGGCACGTGTTGGATTAACCTGCTCGATATCAACGAGACGCGGTTTAAGAAATTCTGTAACAGAACCCTGCATTGTGTCCTCTCTTTTGTTTTAACCTTACTTAGAGTAAAGTTCGACGATCAGCTGTTCGTTAATTTCCGCAGACAAATCACTACGCTCAGGAATGCGCTTGAAAGCACCTTCCATCTTAGTGTTGTCAACTTCAACCCATGTTGGCTTTTCGCGTTGAGCCGACACTTCTAAAGCCGCTTTAATACGAGCTTGAGTGCGAGACTTTTCACGAACGCTCACTACATCATTCGCAGACACTTTGAATGATGGAATGTTAACGACGCTACCGTTAACCATAATTGACTTATGGCTAACTAGCTGACGTGATTCAGCGCGTGTTGCACCAAAGCCCATGCGATAAACAACGTTATCTAGACGGGTTTCTAAAAGAGTAAGTAGGTTTTCACCAGTGTTACCTTTAGTACGTGCAGCATCTTTGTAGTAGTTACGGAATTGCTTTTCTAGCACACCATAAATACGACGAACTTTTTGTTTCTCGCGTAGCTGAACACCATACTCAGACAGACGGGTCTTACGAGCGCCGTGTTGTCCAGGTGCAGTTTCAAGCTTACACTTCGAATCGATTGCTCTCACGCCGCTCTTTAGGAAAAGGTCTGTACCTTCTCTGCGGCTGAGCTTGAGCTTTGGACCCAAGTATCTTGCCATGTTCTTTCTCCAACTATCCTATTAAAAACGACGAATTAAACGCGACGTTTCTTAGGAGGACGACAACCATTATGAGGGATAGGCGTCACATCGGTAATGTTAGTAATTTTATAACCAACCGAGTTTAGTGCACGAATCGCTGATTCGCGTCCTGGACCTGGACCCTTCACAAAAACTTCTAGGTTTTTAACACCGTAGTCCTGAGCAGCAGTACCTGCACGCTCAGCAGCAACCTGTGCAGCAAATGGGGTAGATTTACGTGAACCACGGAAACCTGAACCACCAGAAGTTGCCCAAGATAGTGCGTTACCTTGACGATCTGTAATGGTAATAATTGTGTTGTTGAAAGACGCATGGATATGCGCCATACCATCAGCAACCTGTTTACGTACACGCTTACGCGGAGAACGTGACGGAACTTTAGCCATTTTGGTTTACCCCGTTACTTTCTAATTGGTTTACGTGGACCTTTACGCGTACGCGCATTGGTCTTAGTACGTTGCCCACGAAGGGGAAGGCTACGACGATGGCGAAGGCCACGGTAACAACCAAGGTCCATAAGACGCTTGATGTTCATGGAAACTTCGCGACGTAAATCACCTTCTACAATGTAGTTGGCAACTTCTTCGCGTAGAGTATCAATTTGAGCTTCGCTCAATTCCTTGATCTTAGCATCTTCAGCAATAGAAGTAGCCGCGCAAATAGCTTGTGCGCGAGTACGACCGATGCCGTAGATAGCAGTCAATGCAATGACTGTATGCTTTTGATCAGGAATGTTAATGCCAGCGATACGGGCCACTATGCACTCCTTAAGTTAAAGGTCATCTGTGAAAAGCCCGGTAGGATACTCGACAGACGACAATTTAGCAAATAATATTTTGACCAGCCCGGACTGGGCTGGTCAATTTTTTTTTAGCCTTGACGCTGTTTGTGTTTAGGTTCAACACAAATCACACGTACAACGCCACTACGCCTTACGATCTTGCAGTTACGGCAGATCTTCTTCACGGAAGCTCGAACTTTCATTTCATCACTCCGAGATTGCTATCTTAGCGACCAAAGCGATCTAAGTTCGCTTTGTTTACCAAGTTAGCCTTCTTCATTACAGACTCATACTGATGAGACATCATATGCGTCTGAACCTGAGCCATGAAGTCCATGATTACGACTACCATAATTAGTAGTGAAGTACCGCCAAAATAGAACTGTACTTTCCACGCAATTAACATGAACTCCGGAATTAAGCAGATAAACGTTATATATAACGCGCCAGCTAATGTTAGGCGGGTCATAACTTTATCAATGTAACGCGAAGTCTGTTCTCCAGGACGAATCCCGGGAATAAACGCACCGCTTTTCTTCAAGTTATCAGCTGTTTCGCGAGGGTTAAACACCAACGCAGTATAGAAGAAACAGAAGAAAATAATTGCTGTTGCATATAATAATGAGTACAGCGGTTGTCCTGGTGACACAGCTAGTGAAAAATCACTTAACCATGACATGGACTCATTTTGACCAAACCACTGAGCCAGTGTGCCTGGGAACAAAATGATGCTGGACGCAAAAATAGGCGGGATTACACCAGCCATATTTAACTTAAGTGGTAAATGAGTGCTCTGCGCTGCAAACACCTTACGGCCTTGCTGACGCTTCGCATAGTTAACAACGATACGACGCTGTCCACGCTCAACGAATACCACAAAATAAGTAACAGCGAAAACAATCACTGCCAGCAACAACAATACTAGTACATTCAAGTCGCCTTGACGCGCCTGCTCGGCCGTTTGACCGATAGCAGATGGCAGACCAGCAACAATACCTGCGAAAATAAGAATCGAGATACCGTTACCTATGCCTCTTTCGGTAATTTGCTCACCTAGCCACATTAGGAACATTGTTCCTGTCACTAAGCTCACTACAGCAACGAAGTAGAAACTGAATCCGAGGTTAACTACTAACCCTGGAACCAAGTTTGGTAACCCAGTTGCGATACCGATTGCCTGGAATGTACCCAGGACCAATGTGCCGTATCGAGTATATTGACTGATTTTCTTTCTTCCCGACTCGCCTTCTTTTTTCAATTCAGCAAGTGCAGGATGAACCACAGTCAACAACTGCATAATAATCGATGCCGAAATATACGGCATGATACCTAATGCAAAGATAGAGGCACGTTCAAGAGCACCACCAGAGAACATGTTAAACATGCCTAAGATGGTACCCTTTTGCTGATTAAACAGCTCTGCTAGTACAGCAGCGTCAATACCAGGAATTGGTACAAACGAACCGGCTCTAAAGACGATAATTGCACCAATCACGAACAGGAGGCGGGTTTTCAATTCTGATAAACCGCCTTTCGCGCTTTTTAAATCAAGTCCTGGTTTTGCCATCGACGTATTATTCCTCGATCTTGCCACCGGCAGCTTCAATAGCTGCACGTGCACCTTGGGTTACCTTCAGACCTTTTACAGTCACAGGGCGCTCAATGGTACCTGAAAGAACGATTTTAGCAAACTGTATGTTGCGAGTAACTAGATTCGCATCTTTCAGCGCATTTAGGTCGATAACATCACCGTTAACTTTAGCCAACTCGCTAATGCGAATTTCAGCTGACACCAACGCTTTACGCGAGGTGAAACCAAACTTTGGCAAACGAATCTTAAGTGGCATTTGACCACCTTCGAAACCGACGCGAACGCCGCCACCAGAACGAGACTTCTGGCCTTTGTGACCACGGCCACAAGTTTTACCAGTGCCTGAACCGATACCGCGACCTACACGCTTAGCTGCTGATTTAGCACCTGCAGCAGGTGATAGAGTATTTAGACGCATCTTATACTTCCTCCACCGAAACCATGTAGTAAACCTTGTTAATCATACCGCGAACAGAAGGAGTATCTTCTACTTCAACAGTGTGATTAATGCGGCGTAGACCTAGACCTAGTAAAGACGCACGGTGCTTTGGTAAGCGACCGATTGAACTTTTGGTCTGAGTTACTTTAAGTGTTTTAGTAGCCATGGTGCATTAACCTCGAATTTCAGTAACATTCAGGCCACGCTTAGCTGCGATTTGTGAAGGTGATTTCATATTCACCAACGCATCGACAGTAGCGCGAACGATGTTAATCGGGTTAGTAGAACCGTATGCTTTTGACAGAACGTTATGAACGCCTGCTACTTCCAATACGGCACGCATTGCGCCACCGGCAATAATACCGGTACCGTCAGAGGCTGGTTGCATGTAAACACGTGAACCAGTGTGACGACCCTTTACAGGGTGGTGCAAAGTACCATTGTTCAATTCAACGTTTACAATGTTACGGCGAGCCTTTTCCATTGCTTTCTGAATTGCTGCAGGTACTTCACGCGCTTTACCATAGCCATAGCCGACTTTACCGTTACCATCACCCACTACTGTTAGTGCAGTGAAGCTAAAGATACGTCCGCCTTTAACTACTTTAGAAACACGATTTACTGCAACTAATTTCTCTTGCAGATCATCTTTTTGCTGTTGAGCTTCAAATTTAGCCATTTTTCATCATTCCTTAGAACTTGAGGCCAGCTTCACGAGCAGCGTCTGCTAATGCAGCAACGCGTCCGTGATACTTGAAGCCGGAACGATCGAATGCAACTACAGCTACGCCTTTTTCGATAGCGCGCTCAGCAACGGTTTTACCCACTACTTTAGCTGCATCTACGTTACCTGTGTACTTTAGCTGCTCGGTTACTGCTTTTTCAGCAGTAGAAGCTGCCGCCAACACTACGTTTTCAGGGCTAATGACCTGAGCGTAAGTGTGACGTGGTGTACGATGTACAACCAGACGATTAACGCCCAGCTCTTGGATCTTCTTACGGGCACGTAAAGCGCGGCGTAAGCGAGATGTTTTCTTATCCATATCGTATTACCTTACTTCTTCTTAGCCTCTTTACGGCGTACTTGTTCGTCAGCATAGCGAACACCTTTACCTTTGTAAGGCTCTGGTGGACGGTAACCGCGAATCTCAGCTGCTACTTGTCCGATCAACTGCTTATCTGTACCAGAAAGTACGATTTCAGTTTGTGATGGACACTCAGCTGTTACGCCGTCAGGAAGTTTGTGAACCAAAGGATGTGAGAAACCTAGAGTCAGGTCGATATCTTTACCGGCAAGCTTTGCACGGTAACCAACACCAACTAGAGTCAGCTTCTTAACGAAACCTTCCGTAACACCAACAACCATGTTGTTGATTAATGCACGAGCTGTACCAGCTTGAGCAGCGGTCTTAGCGCTTTCAACTGGTGAACACTTGATTTCATTGTCTTCAACAACAACAGAAACGTCAGAGTTAATAACTCGAGTCAAACTACCTTTAGTACCTTTTACGGTGATAGTTTGTTCGTTTAAAGTCACTTCTACGCCTGCAGGGATAGCGACTGGTGCTTTTGCGACACGAGACATTGCTAGCTCCTTATGCTACGTAGCAGATAACTTCCCCACCCATGCCATTTTGGCGGGCAGTACGATCAGTCATCAAACCTTTAGAAGTGGACACGATAGCGACACCCAGTCCGCCCATAACCTTTGGAAGTTCGTTTTTACCTTTGTAAATACGAAGACCAGGACGGCTAACGCGCTGGATAGTCTCAACGACTGGCTGACCTTGGAAATACTTTAAAGTGATTTCCAATTCAGGCTTGGCTTCATCTGCTACGGCGTAGTCAGTGATATAACCTTCTTCTTTAAGCATTTGCGCGATAGCGATTTTTAGCTTAGCAGAAGGCATCTTCACAGATACGTGTTTAGCAGCTTGGCCGTTACGAATACGTGTTAACATATCCGCAATAGGATCTTGCATGCTCATATTAGCTTACTCCGTGACAAGTGCTTACCAGCTGGCCTTGCGTAGGCCAGGAACTTCACCGCGCATAGTTGCTTCACGTAATTTGATACGGCTAAGGCCGAATTTACGTAGGAAACCATGTGGGCGACCAGTTTGACTACAGCGATTGCGCTGACGCGCTGCGCTAGAGTCACGTGGTAGAGCTTGTAACTTAAGTACTGCATCCCAACGATCATCATCAGATGTAGTTGGACTGCTAATGATAGCTTTAAGTGCAGCGCGCTTTTCAGCGAACTTAGCTACGAGCTGTGCACGTTTTGCTTCACGTGCTTTCATTGAACTTTTTGCCATTACGCTACCCTTATTTCTTGAATGGGAAGTTAAAGCCTTCGAGCAAAGCTCGGCCTTCTTCGTCATTCTTCGCAGAAGTAGTGATTACAATATCCATACCGCGGATCTTATCGATTTTATCGTATTGGATCTCTGGGAAGATAATCTGCTCACGTACGCCCATCGCATAGTTACCACGGCCGTCGAACGATTTAACGCTCAAACCACGGAAGTCACGAATACGCGGGATCGCGATATCAACTAAACGCTCTAAGAATTCCCACATACGCTCACCGCGCAGTGTAACCTTACAGCCGATTGGGTAGCCTTCACGGATTTTAAAACCAGCAACTGACTTACGAGCTACAGTCACTACTGGCTTCTGACCAGCGATAGCAGTCATGTCACGAAGCGCATGCTCCATAACTTTCTTATCTGCTACTGCTTCGCCAACACCCATATTAAGGGTGATCTTTTCAATCCGAGGGACTTGCATGACACTGGTAAAACCGAACTTTTTAACTAGTTCAGGACTAACAGTCTCTTTGTATTTATCATGCAGTTTCGCCATCGTTTACTCCAAATTACTTAACGAGTTCACTGTTCGACTTAAAGAAACGGACTTTTTTGCCGTCTTCAAATCGGAAACCAACGCGATCAGCTTTGCCAGTGGCAGAGTTGAAAATCGCTACGTTTGATGCTTGTATCGGTGCTTCTTGCTCAACAATACCGCCTGCTACGCCCAATTGTGGGTTTGGCTTTTGGTGTTTCTTGACAAGGTTAAGACCTTCTACAATTAATTTACCAGTTGGAAGAACCTGAGAAACCTTACCGCGTTTACCCTGGTCTTTACCTGCTAGTACAATTACTTCGTCTTGACGACGTATTTTAGCTGCCATTTTGAAGCTCCTTACAGTACTTCTGGTGCCAATGACACAATCTTCATAAATCGCTCAGTACGCAATTCACGTGTCACAGGGCCAAAAATACGAGTACCAATCGGTGCAAGGTTTGCGTTAAGCAATACCGCTGCGTTCCGATCGAAGCGAATGACAGAACCGTCTGGACGACGTACGCCTTTCTTAGTACGGACTACCACCGCGTTATATACATCACCTTTCTTCGCTTTACCGCGAGGAATAGCTTCTTTAACAGAAACCTTGATGACGTCGCCGATACCGGCATAACGACGATGAGAGCCACCCAAGACCTTAATACACTGAACTCTACGAGCGCCACTGTTACAGGCGACTTCTAGAGTCGATTGCATTTGGATCATTTTAAGTGCTCCGCTATCGTTACTTCTCAATCCCACAATGGGGCTACATTTCACTCAAATTTTGACTTTAATTTAGTCAAATTTGGCGCGCAAGTGTAACACCTAAAAATAGGAATAGATAGTACTAAAAATAAAAACGGCTCCAGCGTTTGGAGCCGTTTAACTAAATACCTAATTAGATTAGGCTTTTGATATTACTTCAACCAGAGTCCAAGACTTAGTCTTAGACAGCGGACGACATTCGCGAATAGTCACGAGATCGCCAGCATTACACTGATTTTGTTCGTCATGTGCATGGATCTTAGTAGTACGCTTGATAAACTTCCCGTATAACGGGTGCTTAACCTTACGTTCAATAGCAACAGTGATAGACTTGTCCATCTTGTCGCTAAGTACTCGACCTTGCAAAGTACGGATAGTATCAGACATTATGCACCCGCCTTAGAAGTAATAATGGTCTTAACGCGCGCAATATTACGACGCACGATTTTAAGCTGATGAGTCTGAGTCAACTGACCAGTGGCGTGTTGCATACGCAGATTAAACTGCTCACGCAGCAGACCAAGCAGTTCAGCGTTCAATTCTTCAACGCTCTTTTCTGTTAGTTCGCTCGCTTTCATTACATCACCGTCTTAGTTACGAAGGTAGTCTTCAGAGGTAGTTTAGCAGCAGCTAGGGTGAAAGCTTCACGAGCTAACTCCTCAGATACACCATTCATCTCATAAAGAACCTTACCTGGTTGAATCTGGCAAACCCAGTATTCAACGTTACCCTTACCTTTACCCATACGCACTTCAAGAGGCTTAGAGGTAATTGGCTTGTCAGGGAATACGCGGATCCAGATCTGACCTTGACGCTTAATGTGACGTGTCATAGCACGACGCGCAGCTTCAATTTGACGTGCAGTTAGACGACCACGTCCAACAGCTTTCAAACCGAATTCACCGAAGCTAACTTCAGTGCCGTTCGCTAGACCACGGTTGCGGCCTTTGAACATTTTGCGAAACTTCATTCTTTTTGGTTGCAGCATTGCCAGCTCTCCTATTTACCGCGAGGCTTACGCTTCGGCTGCTGTTTCGGCTCTTCATGCTGAGGTAGAACGCCGTCTAGAACTTCGCCTTTGAAGACCCAAACTTTAACGCCAATCACACCGTATTGAGTGTGACTCTCAGAAGTAGAATAGTCGATATCAGCACGCAGTGTATGCAAAGGTACACGACCTTCACGATACCACTCTGAACGCGCAATCTCAGCGCCGCCTAGACGGCCACTCACTTCAACTTTGATACCCTTAGCACCAAGACGCATTGCATTTTGAACTGCGCGCTTCATAGCACGACGGAACATAACACGACGCTCTAGTTGCGAAGCGATGCCATCGGCAACAAGCTTAGCATCTAGCTCTGGCTTACGGATCTCAGCGATGTTGATTTGAGCTGGAATACCAGTCAGCTTAGCAACTGCGTTGCGTAGCTTCTCAACGTCTTCGCCTTTCTTACCAATCACAACACCTGGACGGGCTGTGTGGATAGTAACTCGAACACTCTTAGCTGGACGCTCGATAACTATCTTAGAAACTGAAGCTTGCTTAAGTTTCTTTTCAAGAAACTTACGCACTTCCCAGTCACTGCTCAAGTTATTGGCATAGTCTGACTTGTCAGCGTACCAGGTCGAGATCCAAGGCTTAGTGATACCCAGACGGATACCATTAGGATGTACTTTCTGTCCCATTGCTAACTCCTAGCGATCTGACACAACCACAGTAATGTGGCTGGTGCGCTTGATTATACGATCAGCACGGCCTTTGGCACGTGGCATGATACGCTTCATAGTTGGACCTTCATCGATCATAATCGCTCCAACTCTTAGTTCGTCAATGTCAGCACCTTCATTGTGCTCAGCATTAGCGATAGCAGAGTCCAGTACTTTCTTAACAAGTACTGCAGCTTTCTTAGGGCTGAAAGTTAGAATTTCGAGAGCCTTAGCAACAGGCAGTCCACGGATTTGATCTGCAACCAAACGACACTTTTGAGGCGACGTACGGGCAAAACGATGTTTAGCTAAAACTTCCATCTTATGTCTCCCGTATTAACGCTTCTTCGCTTTCTTATCTGCAGCATGGCCGCGATAAGTGCGAGTTGGTGAAAATTCACCAAGCTTGTGGCCGATCATTTCGTCAGTTACGAACACAGGTACGTGCTGACGACCATTATGGACAGCGATGGTCATTCCAATCATGTTAGGAATGATCATAGAGCGGCGAGACCAAGTCTTAATAGGCTTCTTGTCTCCAGCTTCCATCGCTTTCTCTACCTTCTTCAGCAAGTGTAGGTCAATGAATGGACCTTTCTTGAGAGAACGTGGCATGGCGAATCCTCTTACTTTTTATTGCGACGACGTACAATGTACTTGTCGGTGCGTTTATTACTACGAGTCTTATAACCCTTAGTAGGCTGACCCCATGGAGATACAGGATGACGACCACCAGAAGTACGGCCTTCACCACCACCATGTGGGTGATCTACTGGGTTCATTGCAACACCACGAACTGTTGGGCGTACGCCTCTCCAGCGTTTAGCACCTGCTTTACCTAACTGGCGTAGCATATGCTCGGCATTACCAACTTCACCCAATGTCGCGCGGCAATCAACCGGCACTTTACGCATTTCGCCAGAGCGAAGACGTAGAGTGGCGTATGCGCCGTCACGAGCAATAACTTGTACATAAGCACCAGCTGAACGCGCGATCTGAGCACCTTTACCAGGCTTCATTTCGACTGCGTGCACTACGCTACCCACAGGGATATTACGTAGAGGCATTGCGTTACCGCTCTTGATCTCTGCATCGATACCAGACTGGATCTTATCACCAGCTTGCATGCCTTTAGCGGCAAGGATATAACGACGCTCACCGTCAGCGTATAGTACCAATGCGATGTTAGCTGTACGGTTTGGATCATATTCCAAACGCTCAACCTTCGCAGGGATACCGTCTTTATTACGCTTAAAGTCGATTAGACGATAATGTTGCTTATGACCACCACCAATGTGGCGGACAGTGATGCGACCCGTATTGTTACGGCCACCACTTTTAGATTTTTTCGCCAACAGGCCTGCAAAAGGTTTACCTTTATGCAGATCGCTGTTCACCACTTTAACTAAGTGGCGACGACCTGGAGAGGTTGGCTTACACTTAATAACTGCCATGATAATTCTCCTTTGCCTTATTCAGCGCCGCCGACGAAATCGATGTCAGCACCTTCAGCTAGAGTAACATAGGCTTTTTTCCAATCGCTACGACGGCCAGTACGGGCGCCTGTGCGTTTGGTTTTACCTTTGTTAACCAAAGTGCGAACTGAATCGACTTCAACTTCGAATAGCTGTGCTACTGCAGCTTTAACTTCAGCTTTAGTTGCATCGATAGCTACACGGAAAACAACTGTATTGTTCTTCTCTGCATTCACAGTACTCTTTTCAGAGATATGTGGAGCAAGAATCACTTTTAACAAACGTTCTTCGCTTATCATCCCAGCATCTCCTCGATTTGCTTAATAGCTTCAGCGGTTACGAGTACTTTGTCGAATGCGATAAGGCTAACTGGATCAACACCAGCAACATCACGAACATCAACTTTGTACAAGTTACGAGCAGCTAAGAACAAGTTCTCGTCAACTTCTGGAGTAACAATCAACACATCTTGAAGTTGCATTGCATCTAACTTGGCTTTCAGCTCTTTAGTTTTAGGAGCATCAACACCAAATGATTCAACAACGATAAGACGGTCTTGACGTACCAATTCAGAGAAAATGCTTTTCAGCGCTCCGCGGTACATCTTCTTGTTTACTTTTTGGCTGTGATCTTGTGTTTTAGCAGCGAATGTTACGCCACCGCCACGCCAGATTGGGCCTTTAACAGTACCAGCACGTGCGCGGCCAGTACCTTTTTGGCGCCATGGCTTCTTGCCAGAGCCAGTTACTTCTGCGCGAGTCTTTTGAGCACGAGTGCCCTGACGCGCGTTTGCAGCGTAAGCTACAACTACCTGATGAACCAGTGCTTCATTAAAGTCACGGCCAAAGGTAGCTTCGGAAACTTCAAGAGCACTCTGTGCGTCTTTCAATACCAATTCCATTACTATCTCCTCAGACCTTAAGCTTTAACAGCTGGTTTGATGATCAGGTCGCCATTAGTAGCGCCTGGAACTGCACCCTTAACCAAAAGCAGGTTACGTTCAGCATCTACACGAATTACTTCTAGATTCTGTGTCGTAACACGCTCAGCACCCATGTGGCCAGACATTTTCTTACCTTTGAAAACGCGACCAGGTGTTTGGTTTTGACCAATAGAACCGTTAGATCTATGTGCCAGTGAGTTACCATGGGTTGCATCTTGCATCGCGAAGTTCCAACGCTTAATACCGCCTTGGAAGCCCTTACCCTTTGATTGACCAGTAACATCAACTTTCGCTATGTCAGCGAAGATATCTACATTTAGCTCAGCACCAACTTCGATGCCTTCACCTTCACCATCTGCCAAACGCATTTCCCACAAACCACGACCAGCTTCAACGCCAGCCTTAGCAAAGTGACCTGCTTCTGGTTTAGTGATGCGATTAGCTTTTTTTGTACCAGTAGTCACTTGAAGTGCACGGTAACCATCTGTATCCAAAGTTCTCACTTGGGTTACACGGTTAGCAGCAATTTCAATTACTGTTACAGGTACTGACGCGCCATCTTCATTGAAGATGCGAGTCATACCTACTTTACGACCGATAAGACCGATAGCCATCTCTCAAACCTCTTCTAAGCTCAATTAACCCAAGCTAATTTGAACGTCAACACCAGCTGCAAGATCAAGACGCATAAGTGCATCTACAGTCTTCTCTGTTGGTTCAACGATATCAACAAGACGCTTATGAGTACGTAGTTCGTACTGATCACGCGCATCTTTATTAACGTGTG
Organism: Shewanella halifaxensis HAW-EB4; assembly: GCF_000019185.1. Taxonomy (NCBI): domain Bacteria; kingdom Pseudomonadati; phylum Pseudomonadota; class Gammaproteobacteria; order Alteromonadales; family Shewanellaceae; genus Shewanella; species Shewanella halifaxensis. The sequence continues at coordinate 5,024,920 of NC_010334.1, forward strand.
GAGAAGTCAAAATGGTGAAACGTTCTTTACGCGTTGGTAGTGGAATTGGACCACGAACCTGCGCGCCGGTACGCTTAGCAGTTTCAACGATTTCCGCAGTAGACTGATCAATCAAACGATGATCAAATCCTTTCAAGCGGATACGGATTCTTTGGTTCTGCATTGACCAGAGCTCCTAAAATGTACACAAAAAAATCACCTCTAGCAAATTTCCTTATAGGAAAAGCAGAGTGAGATGATTTAACCGTTCGACTCACAATTGGAGCCGCTGTTTTTTTACGTCAACCCGAAGGTAGACAATTTAAATCGCCTAATGGTTAAGGCGAGGGGCTATTATACTGATTTCAACACTGAGATCAAGCCCGTTGTTTGAAATACCGTCAAATAGAAGGATTTCAACAAAGTGGCGTCATTATACATAGTAAGATCAGGATTACCAGCCCTAGCCTGACTTTTATTCAGGCAACAAAAAAGGCAGCCTAAGCTGCCTTTTTCAGTATCGAGTTAAGACAATTGCTAATTAAGCAACGATCTCAGCTACAACACCAGCACCAACTGTACGGCCACCTTCACGGATAGCGAAGCGTAAACCTTCGTCCATCGCGATTGGAGCAATAAGAGTTACTGTCATAGCTACGTTGTCACCAGGCATTACCATCTCTACGCCTTCTGGCAATTCGATAGTACCGGTTACGTCAGTTGTACGGAAGTAGAACTGTGGACGGTAGCCTTTGAAGAATGGAGTGTGACGTCCGCCTTCTTCTTTAGACAGAACATAGATTTCTGACTTGAAAGTTGTGTGTGGAGTGATTGAACCAGGAGCAGCAAGAACCTGACCACGCTCAACATCTTCACGCTTGATACCGCGTAGAAGAACACCACAGTTCTCGCCAGCACGACCTTCGTCAAGAAGCTTACGGAACATTTCAACACCAGTACAAGTAGACTTAGTTGTATCTTTGATACCAACGATTTCTACTTCGTCGCCAACACGGACGATACCGCGCTCGACACGACCAGTAACAACAGTACCACGACCAGCGATTGAGAAAACATCTTCGATTGGAAGAATGAATGCACCATCGATAGCACGCTCTGGCTCTGGAATATAAGTATCTAGTGCTTCTGCAAGCTCAAGGATCTTAGCTTCCCACTCTGGCTCGCCTTCAAGGGCTTTAAGCGCAGAACCTTGGATAACTGGTAGGTCATCACCTGGGAAGTCATATTCAGATAGAAGTTCACGAACTTCCATTTCTACTAGTTCTAGAAGCTCTTCGTCATCAACCATGTCACACTTGTTCATGAATACGATGATGAATGGTACGCCAACCTGACGTGAAAGCAGGATGTGCTCACGAGTCTGTGGCATTGGACCATCTGTAGAAGCTACTACTAGGATAGCGCCGTCCATCTGTGCAGCACCAGTGATCATGTTTTTAACATAATCCGCGTGACCTGGACAGTCTACGTGTGCGTAGTGGCGTGCTGGAGTGTCATACTCGATGTGAGAAGTATTAATTGTAATACCGCGCTCACGCTCTTCTGGAGCGTTATCGATCTGTGCGAAATCACGCTTAGTACCACCGTAAGTCTTCGTTAATACCGAAGAAATAGCTGCAGTTAGAGTAGTTTTACCATGGTCAACGTGTCCGATAGTACCAACGTTAACATGCGGTTTTACGCGTTCAAATTTTTCTTTAGCCACGATATATTCCTTTCTTTTCAGAAATGCTCGGCTAAAAACCGAGCAATAGCAATTAAGTATATCAACAATAGAGTGAGTCTGTTTAGCCTCTGGCTTCTATTATTGCTTTAGTAACATTTTGCGGTGCGTCAGAATACTTCAAAAACTCCATTGAGTAAGAAGCACGACCCTGACTAGCAGAGCGCAAATCGGTTGCATAACCAAACATTTCAGATAATGGTACTGTTGCATGTACAAGCTTTACACCTGCAATGCCGTCATCCATGCCTTCAATGAGGCCGCGACGACGGTTTAAGTCTCCGACAACATCACCCATATAATCTTCAGGTGTTGTCACTTCAACTTTCATGCAAGGTTCAAGTAAGGCAGGGTCTGCGTCAAGCGCTCCCTTTTTAAAGCCCATTGAACCAGCGACTTTAAAGGCCATCTCGTTCGAGTCCACATCATGATATGAACCATCAAACAGAGTAACCTTTACGTCGAGAACAGGGTAGCCAGCTATTACACCGCTCTTCATCTGCTCTTGAATACCCTTATCAACTGCTGGAATGTATTCCTTTGGAACCACACCACCAACAATTGCGTTGACAAATTCATAACCAAAACCTTCTTCTTGAGGTTCTAGCTTTAACCAAACGTGACCGAATTGACCTCGACCACCAGATTGGCGTATGAATTTACCCTCGACTTCCACTGTTTTGCGGATAGTCTCGCGATATGCAACTTGTGGTTTACCTACATTACACTCAACACCAAACTCACGACGCATACGGTCGACGATGATGTCTAAGTGTAGCTCACCCATACCAGAGATCAGTGTTTGTCCCGATTCTTCATCAGTTTCAACACGGAATGACGGATCTTCCATTGCAAGTTTTTGCAATGCAATTCCCATCTTGTCCTGGTCCGCCTTGGTTCTTGGTTCAACGGCGATAGTAATTACAGGCTCTGGAAAATCCATACGCTCTAAAATTACTTTATGATCGATGTCACATAATGTATCGCCAGTAGTCACGTCTTTAAGACCAATAGCAGCCGCGATGTCGCCAGCGCGTACTTCTTTAATCTCTTGACGGTCATTAGCGTGCATCTGCACCATACGACCAATACGCTCACGTTTTTGCTTAACAGAGTTATATACGCCAGCACCGCTTTCCAATACACCTGAGTAAACACGCATAAAGGTTAAAGTGCCCACGAATGGGTCTGTCGCAATCTTAAACGCTAATGCTGAGAATGGAGCATTGTCGTCAGCTTGACGCGATGTCTCTTCTTCATTGTCGTCAATCCCCTTAATTGGGGGGACTTCGACTGGAGATGGTAGAAAATCTACCACAGCATCTAAAACCGCTTGTACACCCTTGTTCTTAAATGCAGAACCACAAGTTGCCAATACGATTTCATTGTTTAAGGTACGTAAACGCAGTGCGCTTTTGATCTCTTCTTCTGAAAGTTCCCCATCTTCTAGGTACTTATCCATCAGCTCTTCTGTAGCTTCCGCTGCACTTTCAACCAAATACTCACGCATTTCTGCGGCTTTCTCGGCTAAATGCTCTGGAATAGCTTCATAAGTGAAAGTCATACCTTGATCTTCATCAGACCAGTTAATGGCTTTCATTTTGATCAAATCGACGACACCCTTGAAATCTTCTTCTGCACCAATATTCAGTTGAATAGGTACACAAGTCGCACCAAGGCGATTACGGATCTGGTCGACTACGCTATCAAAGTTTGCACCTGCGCGGTCCATCTTATTGATGAACACTAAGCGCGGCACATGATACTTATCAGCCTGTCGCCAAACAGTCTCAGATTGAGGTTCTACCCCTGATGAGCCACAAAAAACAACCACAGCACCATCTAGTACTCGCAAAGAACGTTCTACTTCAATCGTGAAGTCGACGTGGCCTGGAGTGTCGATGATGTTAATGCGGTGCTCAGTGAACTGCGCATCCATTCCGCGCCAGAAAGTAGTCGTTGCGGCTGAAGTGATGGTAATCCCACGTTCCTGCTCCTGCTCCATCCAATCCATAGTGGCACAGCCATCATGAACTTCACCAATCTTATGAGATAAGCCGGTGTAGAATAGAACACGTTCGGTAGTAGTGGTTTTACCAGCGTCAACATGAGCACAGATACCGATATTACGATAGCGCTCAATTGGAGTTGTACGAGCCACGATTTATACCCTCTTTAGCTTAATCTGAGTGTTAGCAATGTAAGTAAGGCGTGGGATATAACCCACGCCAAGATATTACCAGCGGTAATGAGCAAACGCTTTGTTTGCTTCTGCCATACGATGCACGTCTTCGCGCTTCTTAACAGCAGTACCTTTGTTTTCAGATGCGTCTAACATTTCACCTGCTAGACGTAAAGCCATAGATTTTTCACCACGCTTACGTGCAGCTTCAACCAACCAGCGCATCGCTAGTGCGTTACGACGCACTGGACGAACTTCACATGGTACCTGGTAAGTAGAACCACCAACACGACGAGATTTAACCTCGACTGATGGACGTACGTTGTCCAGGGCTGCTTCAAGGATTACTAAATGATCTTCGCCTTTCTTTTCAGACGCAGTATCTAGTGCCTTGTAGATAATTTTTTCTGCAGTCGACTTTTTGCCGTCCTGCATGATGACGTTGATGAACTTAGCCAGCAACTCACTTTTGAACTTTGGATCTGGTAGGATTTTACGTTGTCCTACAACGCGACGTCTTGGCATAACAATTTCTCCGTATGCTTCAGGGACCCCAAAACTGGAATCTCAATAAAAACTAGCTTGGCCTTACTTAACGGAAAACGTTAAGACTTAGGACGCTTAGCACCGTACTTAGAACGACCTTGACGACGTTCACTTACACCAGCACAGTCTAATGCGCCGCGTACAGTGTGGTAACGCACACCCGGTAAGTCTTTTACACGACCGCCACGGATTAGAATTACGCTGTGTTCCTGCAGGTTGTGGCCTTCACCGCCGATGTACGAAGTTACTTCGAAACCGTTAGTTAGACGCACACGAGCTACTTTACGTAGTGCAGAGTTAGGTTTTTTTGGTGTGGTTGTGTATACGCGAGTACAAACACCACGCTTTTGTGGACACGCAGCTAGCGCAGGAACGTTAGTCTTATCGACTTTCGGTGCGCGAGGCTTACGTACCAACTGGTTTACAGTTGCCATGTATAGCTCCGAATCAGTTGACTAAATCAACAGTAAGGTGTGAAAAATCTATATCCCACAGGTGTGGGACGCGAAATTTTAGAAGTGTATGAGGTTTCTGTCAAGAAATAGACAACTTTTAACCGATTTAAAGTAAAAAAAAGGCGCTAAACGCGCCTTTTTTACAATCTGTTTACTTTTAAGCACCGATTAATCGTTGCTACCAGCTAGATTTAGAAGATCTGCAAGGTTCTGCTCAGCTTCACTTGCACTAATCGAGGTAGCTTCTGTCACAGCTGGTTTAGCAGCAGCTTCAGCACGCTTCTGGTGGTATGAGTAACCCGTACCAGCAGGGATTAGACGACCAACAATTACGTTCTCTTTCAGACCACGTAATTTATCGCTCTTACCACCAACAGCGGCTTCAGTAAGAACACGAGTGGTCTCCTGGAACGATGCTGCAGAGATGAACGATTCAGTCGCAAGTGATGCCTTGGTAATACCAAGAAGTTCACGCTCGAATGTAGCAGGCTGCTTACCTTGTGCTTCAAGTTCGCGGTTAGCGATCTTAACACGAGATACTTCAGCTTGTTCACCCGGTAGGAATTCACTGTCACCAGCGTCAACAATCTCACACTTACGCAGCATCTGGCGAATAATCACCTCAATGTGCTTATCGTTGATCTTAACGCCCTGTAGACGGTAAACGTCCTGTACTTCATTCACGATGTAGTTAGCCACATTGTGGATACCACGTAGACGTAGAATGTCGTGTGCCGCTTCTGCACCATCAGCAATAACTTCACCGCGTTCAACTTTTTCACCTTCGAACACGTTTAGGTTACGCCACTTAGGGATCATCTCTTCATAGTGCTCACCACCATCTGCAGGGGTGATTACTAGACGACGCTTACCTTTGGTTTCTTTACCGAACGAGATAGTTCCCGATACTTCAGCAAGAATTGCAGGCTCTTTTGGCTTACGCGCTTCGAACAAGTCAGCTACGCGTGGTAGACCACCGGTAATATCGCGAGTCTTAGAAGATTCTTGAGGAATACGTGCTAATGCATCACCAACGTTAATTGGTGCGTTATCATCAAGGTTCACAATCGCGTGACCAGGCAAGAAGTATTGCGCAGGTACTTCAGTACCTGGGATCATCAAGTCGCTACCATCAGCAGCAACTAGACGGATCATAGGGCGCATCTCTTTACCAGCTGTAGGACGTTGACCTACTTCTAGAACCACGATTGAAGACAGACCAGTTAGTTCGTCTGTTTGACGTGTCATAGTGACACCTTCAATCATATCTACGAACTTAATACTACCCGCCACTTCTGTGATAATTGGGTGAGTATGCGGATCCCACTTAGCGATAATCTCGCCAGCAGCTACGCCGTCATCTTCCAACTTCTCAAGTACAGTACCGTAAGGAACCTTATAACGCTCTTTCTCACGACCTAGCTCATCAATAATAGCTAGCTCAGAAGAACGAGATACGATTACCAGCTTACCGTTGCTGTTAGTTACAAACTTAGCATTGTGTAACTTAAGCGTACCAGAGTTCTTAACTTGAACGTTGTTCTCAGCTGAAGCTCGAGATGCCGCACCACCGATGTGGAAAGTACGCATCGTAAGCTGTGTTCCTGGCTCACCAATAGACTGAGCAGCAACAACACCAATCGCTTCACCTTGGTTGATGATATGACCACGGGCCAAATCACGACCATAACAGAACTTACAAACACCGAAGTCTGTATCACAGCTGATGACTGAGCGAACAATCATTTCGTCGATAGAGTTATCTTCAATGATGTCACACCATGCTTCGTCTAGAAGCGTGTTACGTGGCACAAGTACTTCTGCAGTACCAGGCTTGAACACATCTTGTGCAACAACACGACCAAGAACACGTTCACGTAACGGCTCAACTACATCACCACCTTCAATAAGCGGTTTCATAGTCAGACCTTCGAACGTTCCACAGTCATCTTCGATTACAACTAAATCTTGAGCAACGTCTACTAGACGACGAGTCAGGTAACCAGAGTTAGCTGTCTTCAATGCCGTATCCGCAAGACCTTTACGCGCACCGTGAGTAGAAATAAAGTACTGAGATACGTTTAGACCTTCACGGAAGTTAGCCACAATTGGGGTTTCGATGATTGAGCCATCTGGCTTAGCCATCAGACCACGCATACCGGCCAACTGTCGAATCTGTGCAGCACTACCACGAGCGCCTGAGTCGGCCATCATGTAGATGCTGTTGAACGATTCTTGTTGTTCCTCTTCGCCATCACGGTTAATCACTGTCTCTTTAGACAGGTTAGCCATCATCGCTTTAGAAACTTTTTCGTTCGCACTTGCCCAGATATCGATTACTTTGTTGTAACGCTCACCAGCGGTTACTAGACCTGATTGGAACTGCTCTTGAATTTCAAGAACTTCCGCTTCTGCGTCAGCAACTAAGGTGTATTTCTCATCTGGAATAACCATATCGTCGATACCTACAGAGGCACCCGAGATAGTTGCAAAATGGAAACCGGTATACATCAATTGGTCAGCAAAGATAACAGTATCTTTAAGACCTAGTTGACGGTAACAAGTGTTCAATAGCTTAGAGATCTGCTTCTTACCCATGTTTTGGTTAACCAAATCATAAGAAAGACCTTTAGGCAGGATCTGTGAAAGCAATGCACGACCAACCGTTGTATCTACGATACGACGTGTCTTCACTTTTTCGCCAGCTTCATTGGTCGCAGTTTCGGTAATACGTACCTTAACGCGAGCATGTAGCTCAGCAACACCTGTGCGGTAAGCTTTTTCAGCTTCAGCCACATCAGAGAACGCCATGCCTTCACCCTTGCCGTTAATACGCTCACGGCTTGTGTAGTAAAGACCCAATACAACGTCTTGAGATGGTGTAATCACCGGCTCACCGTTTGCAGGTGACAAGATGTTGTTGGTTGACATCATTAGTGAACGTGCTTCTAACTGTGCTTCCAGAGTTAGTGGCACGTGAACAGCCATTTGGTCACCGTCGAAGTCGGCGTTGTATGCCGCACAAACCAATGGGTGAAGCTGAATCGCTTTACCTTCGATTAGTACTGGCTCAAATGCCTGGATACCTAGTCTGTGCAGTGTTGGTGCACGGTTAAGCATCACTGGGTGTTCGCGGATCACGTCATCTAGCACGTCCCAAACTTCTGGAACTTCGCGCTCAACCATCTTCTTAGCAGCTTTAATGGTAGTCGCTAAGCCACGACCTTCTAGCTTGCCATAGATGAATGGCTTGAATAGCTCAAGTGCCATCTTCTTAGGAAGACCACACTGGTGTAGACGTAAAGTAGGACCTACGGTAATTACCGAACGACCAGAATAGTCAACACGCTTACCTAGCAAGTTCTGACGGAAACGACCTTGCTTACCTTTGATCATATCGGCCAAAGATTTAAGCGGACGCTTGTTAGAACCTGTAATAGCACGACCACGACGACCGTTATCCAATAGCGCATCAACAGATTCTTGCAACATACGCTTTTCGTTACGTACGATGATATCTGGAGCAGCTAGATCTAACAGACGCTTTAGACGGTTGTTACGGTTGATTACACGACGGTAAAGGTCGTTCAAATCAGAGGTAGCAAAACGTCCGCCATCTAGTGGAACTAGAGGACGTAGATCTGGTGGTAGAACCGGTAGCACTTTAAGGATCATCCACTCAGGCTTGTTACCTGATGTGAAGAATGCCTCAACAAGCTTAAGACGCTTAGTGACCTTCTTACGACGAGTCTCAGAATTGATTGATGGCAGTTCTTCGCGCATCATTTCAATTTCTTTCTCAAGATCGATAGCACGTAGCAATTCTAGAACTGCTTCAGCACCCATCTTGGCGTCGAATTCATCACCGTACTCTTCCAATGCATCCAGATAGTTTTCTTCTGTCAGCATTTGACCGCGCTCAAGGCTGGTCATGCCAGGCTCGATTACTACGAAAGATTCGAAGTAAAGTACACGTTCGATATCACGAAGAGTCATGTCAAGCATCAAACCGATACGAGACGGAAGTGACTTCAAGAACCAAATGTGTGCCACTGGGCTAGCAAGATCGATGTGACCCATACGCTCACGACGTACTTTAGTCTGTGTAACTTCAACGCCACACTTTTCACAGATCACACCACGGTGCTTAAGACGCTTATACTTACCGCATAAACATTCGTAATCTTTTACTGGACCAAAAATACGTGCACAGAATAAGCCTTCACGTTCAGGCTTGAATGTACGGTAGTTAATGGTTTCTGGCTTCTTAACTTCACCAAAAGACCAAGAACGGATCAAATCAGGTGACGCTAGGCCAATCTTGATTCCATCAAATTCTTCAGTCTTGCTTTGCTGTTTCAGAAACTTTAATAAATCTTTCACGTTTCTCTCCTGAAGGAGTTAAATCAGGCGCTCTGCTAATGCAGAGCACCGATTTTGCCAAATAGAGGCGGTAACCAGTTTTACTTGGTATCCAACTCAATGTTGATACCGAGCGAACGGATCTCTTTCAACAATACGTTGAAAGATTCAGGCATACCTGGTTGCATCTGATAGTTACCGTCGACGATGTTCTTATACATCTGAGTACGACCGTTCACATCATCTGACTTAACAGTTAGCATTTCCTGAAGGGTATATGCTGCACCGTAAGCTTCAAGTGCCCATACTTCCATCTCACCGAAACGCTGACCACCGAACTGTGCTTTACCACCCAATGGCTGCTGAGTAACAAGACTGTACGAACCCGTAGAACGAGCGTGCATCTTATCGTCAACCAAGTGGTTAAGCTTGAGCATGTACATGTAACCTACGGTTACTTTACGCTCAAATTCATTACCAGTACGACCATCAATCAGTGTTAACTGACCAGATTGTGGCAAGCCTGCAAGTTCAAGCATCTGCTTGATCTCTTTCTCTTTGGCACCATCAAACGCAGGTGTAGCAATCGGTACACCGCCTTTTAGGTTTTTAGCAAGACGCAAGATTTCATCATCAGTGAATGAATCGATGTCGACTTTTTGAATTACTTCGTCACCTAATTCATAAACTTGCTTAATGTATCCGCGAAGTTCTGCCAATTCGCGCTGCTCTTCAAGCATCTCAGTAATACGATTACCGATACCTTTAGCGGCAGCACCCATATGAACTTCAAGTACCTGACCGATGTTCATACGTGAAGGTACACCTAGTGGATTCAATACGATATCTACTGGATTACCCTTCTCGTCGTATGGCATGTCTTCAACAGGACAAATCTTAGAGATTACACCCTTGTTACCATGACGACCCGCCATCTTATCACCAGGCTGGATAGTACGCTTAACCGCTAGGTAAACCTTAACGATCTTAAGTACGCCAGGTGCTAAATCATCACCTTGAGTGATCTTGCGGCGTTTGATTTCAAACTTCTTATCGAAATCGGCTTTTAGCTCTTCCGCTTGCTCAGCTAGTTGTTCTAGCTCAGTTTGCTTCGCTTCATCATCGATGGTTTGAACCAACAACTGAGAACGTGGAATCGCATTAAGCTGGGCTTCATCGAAACCTGTCGCTAATAACAGATTGCGAGCACGACCAAGAACACCATCTTCAAGAATCTTGAACTCTTCAGTCAAGTCCTTCTTAGCCTGAGCAATATGCATCTCTTCGATTTCTACAGCACGCTTATCTTTCTCAACGCCGTCACGAGTAAATACTTGTACGTCGATGATAGTACCCTTAACAGAGTTAGGTACACGTAGAGAGCTGTCTTTAACGTCAGAGGCTTTTTCGCCAAAGATCGCACGGAGAAGTTTCTCTTCTGGAGTCAGCTGTGTTTCACCCTTAGGTGTCACTTTACCAACTAGGATGTCACCACCCTTAACTTCTGCACCGATATAAACGATACCTGATTCGTCAAGCTTAGAAAGCGCAGACTCACCAACGTTTGGAATATCAGCAGTGATCTCTTCACTACCCAACTTAGTATCACGAGCGATACACGAAAGCTCTTGAATGTGGATAGTCGTGAAACGGTCTTCCTGAGCTACACGCTCAGAGATTAAGATCGAATCCTCGAAGTTGTAACCGTTCCAAGGCATGAACGCGATACGCATGTTCTGACCAAGAGCCAAATCACCTAAGTCGGTAGATGGACCATCGGCAAGTACGTCGCCACGAACAATTGGGTCACCAACAGAACAACAAGGACGCTGGTTAATACAAGTGTTCTGGTTAGAACGCGTGTATTTGGTCAAGTTGTAGATATCGATACCCGCTTCGCCTGGAGTTAGCTCAGCTTCGTTAACTTTAACAACGATACGGCTCGCATCAACGTAGTCAACATAACCACCACGCTTAGCAGCAACAACCACGCCTGAGTCAACAGCAAGTGTACGCTCAATACCTGTACCAACTAGCGGCTTATCGGCCTTTAGTGTTGGAACAGCCTGACGTTGCATGTTCGCACCCATCAATGCACGGTTCGCGTCATCGTGTTCTAGGAACGGAATTAGCGATGCCGCAACAGAAATAATCTGTTGTGGTGAAACGTCCATATACTGGATGTCAGCTGCACCCATAAAGGTTGAATCACCTTTATGACGACAAGCAATTAGCTCGTCCATCATGCGACCGTTCTCATCTAGCTGAACGATAGCCTGTGCGATAACATAACGGCCCTCTTCGATTGCTGAAAGGTAATCAACCTCATCAGTAACCACACCATCGATAACCTTGCGGTAAGGTGTTTCTAGGAAGCCATAGTTGTTAGTACGAGCAAAGGTTGACAACGAGTTGATCAAACCAATGTTTGGACCTTCTGGCGTTTCGATTGGACATAGACGACCGTAGTGAGTCGGGTGTACGTCTCGAACTTCGAAACCAGCACGTTCACGAGTCAAACCACCAGGACCTAGAGCAGAAATACGACGCTTATGCGTTACTTCTGACAATGGGTTGTTTTGGTCCATGAACTGTGAAAGCTGTGAAGAGCCAAAGAATTCTTTAACAGCTGCAGAGATTGGCTTAGCGTTGATCAGATCTTGAGGCATTAGCTCATTAAGATCACCAAGGCTTAAACGCTCACGTACGGCACGTTCAACACGAACAAGACCTACACGGAACTGGTTTTCAGCCATTTCGCCAACACTACGGATACGACGGTTACCTAGGTGATCGATATCATCTACTTCGTCAAAACCGTTGCGGATAGCAATAATATTCTTCATCACGGCAACGATATCTTCTTTAGAAAGAATACCAGTACCTTCATCGTCATCAATGCTTAGACGACGGTTGAACTTCATACGACCTACTTTAGATAGATCATAACGTTCTTCGCTGAAGAATAGATTGTTAAATAGTGCTTCTGCTGCATCTTTGGTTGGTGGCTCACCTGGACGCATCATACGGTAGATTTCAACTAGCGCTTCTAGGCGGTTAGTTGTTGAATCGATACGTAGAGTGTCAGAGATATAAGCGCCGTTATCAAGCTCGTTGATATACAGTGTGCTGATCTCTTTGATGCCAGCCATAGATAACTTAGCTAGATCTTCTAGGCTGATCTCTGCGTTAGCAGAAACCAATACTTCGCCAGTATCTGGATCAATATAATCTTGACCAGAAATCTTACCAGAGATGTATTCAACTGGTACTTCAAGCTCAGTAGTGTTTGACTTTTCAAGTTGGCGAATATGACGTGCAGTGATGCGACGACCCTTCTCAACAAGAACAGTGCCTTCAGCGTCTTTAATATCATAGCTTGCTGTTTCGCCACGTAGACGGTCAGCAACAAGATCCATTACTAGTGAATCTTTCTTGATCTTAAAGTTTACGCGATCGAAGAACAGGTCAAGAATATCTTGAGTTGAATAATCTAAAGCGCGCAGAATGATCGATGCCGCTAACTTACGACGACGGTCAATACGAACAAACAGTGCATCTTTCGGATCGAATTCAAAATCTAACCAAGAACCACGGTAAGGAATAATACGTGCGTTATATAACACCTTACCTGAAGAGTGGGTTTTACCACGGTCATGATCAAAGAATACGCCCGGGCTACGGTGTAGCTGAGATACGATTACACGCTCAGTACCATTGATAACAAAGGTACCGTTGTCAGTCATAAGAGGGATATCCCCCATATAGACTTCTTGTTCTTTAATGTCTTTTACTGTGCCAGGTGCCGCTTCACGGTCATACAGAACCATACGCAATTTAACGCGTAGAGGTGCAGAGTATGTAACACCGCGGATTTGACACTCTTTCACATCAAAAACTGGCTCACCTAGTTTGTAGCTGACATATTGCAGCTCAGAATTACCAGAAAAGCTCTTGATGGGAAAAACGCTACGGAAGGCAGCTTCGAAGCCACGCTCACCTGTAGGATCTTGATCGGTGAACTTCTTAAAAGAGTCCAACTGGATTGACAAAAGGTAAGGGATGTCCAGAACACGTGGACGTTTACCAAAGTCTTTGCGAATACGCTTCTTTTCAGAATAGGAGTAAACCATGGGTTTCCTCTGATTGCGAGATGTGACCAAGACTGAATCAACTTAATTATTGAGACAGCGCGTTTGCCCATCACCGTTGATAGCAAGAACCTAACCAGTAATCTCTGCTAGGAACTGCGAAATCTGGCGATAAACGGTGAAAAAAAAATCGCCTGCGCTTACAGCGCAAAAAAGGCCGACGGTTAAAAAACCGCCAGCCTCCACCCGATTACTCGGGAGGTTTGTAAGTTATAGTATAACTTACTTGATCTCTACTTCAGCACCAGCTGCTTCAAGATCAGCTTTAAGAGCATCAGCTTCTTCTTTAGAGATAGCTTCTTTAACAGCTATTGGAGAAGATTCAGCCATAGTCTTAGCTTCTTTCAGGCCTAGACCTGTAGCGCCACGAAGAGCTTTAATTACAGCAACTTTGTTTGCGCCGTGAGAAGTAAGAATTACGTCGAATTCTGTTTTCTCTTCAGCAGCAGCAGCTTCGCCGCCACCAGAAACAACAGCAGCAGCAGCAGATACGCCGAACTTCTCTTCCATTGCTTCGATTAGTTCAACAACTTCCATTACAGACATTGCTGCAAGGGCTTCTAAGATTTGGTCTTTAGTGATAGACATAACAAAAGTTTCCTAATTGTACTGAATTCAATTTTAAATTAAAGCGGCTTATAAAATTAAGCAGCTTCTTTCTGATCGCGTAAAGCGGCCAATGTACGAACGAACTTGCCAGCAGATGCTTCTTTTAGAGTCATCATGAACTGAGCTAGTGCTTCTTCGTAAGTTGGTAGTTTTGCTAAACGATCAATATTTTCTGCAGGGATTAATTCCCCTTCAAAGGCTGCTGCCTTGATTTCAAACTTCTCTTGCGCTTTAGCGAAATCTTTAAGAAGACGCGCAGCTGCACCTGGGTGCTCAGTAGAGAATGCAATCAAAGTAGGACCAGTAAACGTATCGCTTAGGCACTCAAAATCAGTACCAGCAACAGCACGTTTAACAAGAGTATTACGTACAACACGAATGTACACTCCTGCTTCACGAGCTGCTTTACGCAGTCCGGTCATATTAGCTACAGTTACACCGCGAGAATCGGCTACAACTGCAGATAAAGCACCTTTGGCAGCTTCGTTGACTTCAGCAACAATCGCTTTTTTGTCTTCGAGTCCTAACGCCATTGGTATACTCCTGGATTCTATCTAGGGAAAACTCCCTAGCAATTACCATGCTAAATATCATAGATATTTAGCGACTTACGGCGCGAAAAATTCCAGCAGACAAAAATCTATCTGGGGTCCGACACCGTCTACGCAGGAAATTAAGTGTGTTACTTGAACAAACACCTACGGTCTTGGACGGAGGCCATTCATTAACCTAAAAGTTAAATCACAGCCCCAACCCTACAAAGTGCGCGCATTATAGACTAATACGCACCCGTTGTAAATTTACTTTGCGTCTTCCAGAGTACCCTGGTCAACCGCAACACCTGCACCCATAGTGGTAGAGATGCTTACTTTCTTAATGAAAACGCCTTTAGCTGCAGCTGGCTTGGCTTTTTTAAGTGCGCCAAGTAGTGCTTCTAAGTTTTCCTTAAGTTGAGCTGGTTCGAAGTCCACTTTACCGATAGTAGTGTGGATGATACCGTTCTTATCGTTACGGTAGCGTACTTGACCCGCTTTAGCGTTCTTAACTGCTTCAGCAACGTTTGGCGTTACAGTACCAGTTTTTGGGTTAGGCATTAGACCACGTGGGCCTAAGATTTGACCTAACATACCAACAACGCGCATTGCATCTGGAGATGCGATAACTACGTCGAAGTTCATTTCGCCAGCTTTAATTTGCGCAGCAAGCTCGTCCATACCAACAAGCTCAGCACCAGCTTCTTTAGCAGCTTCAGCGTTAGCACCTTGAGTGAACACAGCAACACGTACGTCACGACCAGTACCGTGTGGTAGCACAGTTGCGCCACGAACGTTTTGGTCAGATTTACGTGGATCAACACCAAGGTTAACCGCAACGTCAACACTTTCAAGGAACTTAGCAGTAGCTAGTTCTTTAAGTAGTGCAACAGCTTCATTGATGTCGTAGCTTTTAGTCGCTTCAACTTTCTCGCGGATTAGACGAGCGCGTTTAGTTAGCTTTGCCATTATATTAGTCCTCTACTACCAAACCCATTGAACGCGCAGTACCTTCAATTGAGCGAGTCATCGCTTCAATATCAGCACCAGTCATATCAGCGGCTTTAGTCTCAGCAATTTCCTGGACAGCGCTACGCTTGATAGTTCCCACTTTTTCCGTGTTAGGACGGCCAGAACCTGATTTCAGACCAGCTGCTTTAAGCAGTAGGAAAGACGCAGGTGGAGTCTTAGTTTCGAAAGTGAAAGAGCGATCAGAGTAAACAGTGATAACTACTGGAATTGGCATACCTTTCTCGAACTTATCAGTACGAGCGTTGAATGCTTTACAGAATTCCATGATGTTAACACCTTTCTGACCCAATGCTGGGCCTACTGGTGGCGACGGGTTTGCAGCACCGGCTGCGACTTGCAGTTTGATGTAACCATCAACTTTCTTTGCCATGAGACATTTCCTCAAGTTTGGGTACAAACGCTATCAACACTATGCTGAAAAGCTCCCCGAAAAATATGGGTGCGAATTATATATAAATTCACACCCATTTCAAACAAAATTCGTGCTTTATTTAATCAGCTTTTTTCAATCTGACTAAAATCAAGTTCTACTGGAGTCGAGCGACCGAAGATCATCACAGAAACCTTAACGCGGTTCTTCTCATAATCCACTTCTTCAACAGTACCGTTGAAGTCAGCAAAAGGTCCGTCAGTAACACGAACAACTTCACCAGGCTCAAACATAACGCGATGCGTTGGAGACTCAGTAGTTTCTTGAAGACGCTGAAGAATCGCATCAGCTTCTTTATCAGAAATTGGAGCAGGACGATCAGACGTACCACCGATGAAGCCCATTACACGAGGAATACTCTTAACCAAGTGCCAGCTTTCATCATTCATTTCCATCTGCACTAGTACATAGCCAGGGAAAAATTTACGTTCGCTCTTACGACGTTGGCCTGCACGCATTTCAACGACTTCTTCAGTAGGGACTAACACCTCACCAAAGTAGGCTTCCATTTCGTGCATTCTGATATGTTCAAGCAAGGTTTTGCAAACACGGCCTTCATAGCCGGAAAACGCTTGAATTACATACCATCTCTTTTTAGCTTCAGTAGCTTCAGTCATACTTAATGCCTATACGCCTGTAATAAAATTAACAATTCTAAGCAATACTGCATCTAGGCCCCAAAGGATTAAACCTAAAACGGCTGTTGCAGCTAATACAATGAAAGTTGTATTGAGTGCTTCTTGACGCGTAGGCCAAACCACTTTACGAACTTCAATCTGTGATTCACGAGCAAAAGTTAAAGCTTGCTTGCCTTTCTCTGTTTGCAACGCGATGAAACCAGCGATAGCAAAAGTCACGACTACACCTAGGGCGCGTACAACGACACTTGCTTCATTAAAATATTGATTGCCAATAATTGCAGCAGCCAACAAGATTACGACTAGGCTCCACTTTACGATATCCAGAGAGTTACCCTGGCTTTCAGTATTTGTTGTCATCGGTTAATTCCGTTACTCACTACGTTCTGAGTCAAGTGACACTAATAAATAGTATTTTGCTCAGTGAAAAATTCAGTCAGACTAGCTATCCGAACTGGCGACTACTCGACATACTTAACTTAAGTATAATCAACGAGTCAAAAATCGGTCATAGATTGTATTCTTATTCCACTTATTTGGCAAGAATACATAGCCCAGCTTCACTAACAAATTAAACCTAAATGCAATAAAAACAAAAAAGGCAGCCTAAGCTGCCTTTTTCAGTATCGAGTTAAGACAATTGCTAATTAAGCAACGATCTCAGCTACAACACCAGCACCAACTGTACGGCCACCTTCACGGATAGCGAAGCGTAAACCTTCGTCCATCGCGATTGGAGCAATAAGAGTTACTGTCATAGCTACGTTGTCACCAGGCATTACCATCTCTACGCCTTCTGGCAATTCGATAGTACCGGTTACGTCAGTTGTACGGAAGTAGAACTGTGGACGGTAGCCTTTGAAGAATGGAGTGTGACGTCCGCCTTCTTCTTTAGACAGAACATAGATTTCTGACTTGAAAGTTGTGTGTGGAGTGATTGAACCAGG
This sequence comes from Shewanella halifaxensis HAW-EB4, assembly GCF_000019185.1. Lineage (NCBI taxonomy): Bacteria > Pseudomonadati > Pseudomonadota > Gammaproteobacteria > Alteromonadales > Shewanellaceae > Shewanella > Shewanella halifaxensis. The sequence continues at coordinate 5,042,528 of NC_010334.1, forward strand.
AGCAGCAAGAACCTGACCACGCTCAACATCTTCACGCTTGATACCACGTAGAAGAACACCACAGTTCTCGCCAGCACGACCTTCGTCAAGAAGCTTACGGAACATTTCAACACCAGTACAAGTAGACTTAGTTGTATCTTTGATACCAACGATTTCTACTTCGTCGCCAACACGGACGATACCGCGCTCGACACGACCAGTAACAACAGTACCACGACCAGCGATTGAGAAAACATCTTCGATTGGAAGAATGAATGCACCATCGATAGCACGCTCTGGCTCTGGAATATAAGTATCTAGTGCTTCTGCAAGCTCAAGGATCTTAGCTTCCCACTCTGGCTCGCCTTCAAGGGCTTTAAGCGCAGAACCTTGGATAACTGGTAGGTCATCACCTGGGAAGTCATATTCAGATAGAAGTTCACGAACTTCCATTTCTACTAGTTCTAGAAGCTCTTCGTCATCAACCATGTCACACTTGTTCATGAATACGATGATGAATGGTACGCCAACCTGACGTGAAAGCAGGATGTGCTCACGAGTCTGTGGCATTGGACCATCTGTAGAAGCTACTACTAGGATAGCGCCGTCCATCTGTGCAGCACCAGTGATCATGTTTTTAACATAATCCGCGTGACCTGGACAGTCTACGTGTGCGTAGTGACGTGCTGGAGTATCATACTCGATGTGAGAAGTATTAATTGTAATACCGCGCTCACGCTCTTCTGGAGCGTTATCGATCTGTGCGAAATCACGCTTAGTACCACCGTAAGTCTTCGTTAATACCGAAGAAATAGCAGCAGTTAGAGTAGTTTTACCATGGTCAACGTGTCCAATGGTACCAACGTTTACGTGTGGTTTTACGCGTTCAAATTTTTCTTTAGCCATGGTATTGCCCCAATCCAAAGTATTTGGTGATGAAACTGCATATAGCAAAAAATCCGATGCATAGAAAATGTCATCGAATCAGTTAGTAAGATAATCAGAATGGTGAGAAGCAGGAGAGAGCTGATAGGTAGTCTTAAACGGGAAAAAAGCACTCGAGACCGAGTGCTTTCTACTGATTAAGTATTATCAGCGAGATTTTGGAGCGGATGGCGGGAATCGAACCCGCGTTATCAGCTTGGAAGGCTGGAGTAATACCATTATACGACATCCGCGGAACCTACTTCAGGTTACCTAACTACCTAGAATATGGTGGAGGGAGAAGGATTCGAACCTTCGAAGGCTGAGCCGTCAGATTTACAGTCTGATCCCTTTGGCCACTCGGGAACCCCTCCAGAGAAATGGTGCCGGCACCAAGAGTCGAACTCGGGACCTACTGATTACAAGTCAGTTGCTCTACCAACTGAGCTATGCCGGCGTGTCATTTCGGTAGCGGATATTATGGAAATGTGAGCGTAAGTGCAATAGCAAAAGTGAAATATTATTGAAAAAAAGCGTTAAATGGTGTTTTTTTATGCTTATAGTTCTCTTCGCGTATACTTTTAAGGCGTTTAAAACAAATTAGTCCTTAAAGCCAGCATCATGGTTCTCATTGCTGTTGTTCATAATAAATTCATAGTGTACTGTGCCCTCCTGAACGGAGAACTTCGCAATGTCGCAACCCAACCAAATTCACAACGCTCTTTATCTCGCATTTCAGCGCCTACAATGGGCAGGTCTACGAGAGTCTGTGCCATTAACACTCAGTGAAAATGATTTGGCAGACTTGCGTGGTATCAATGAGAAGATCTCATTATCTGAAGTCACCGATATTTATCTGCCTTTAAGCCGATTACTTAACCTTAATGTTGGCGCAAAACAGCAAAGAGGTTTAGCACTTAATGAGTTCTTAGGTCACGTGCCCCCCAAACGCCCTTATATTATCAGTATTGCAGGCAGTGTTGCTGTGGGGAAAAGTACCACAGCTCGTATCTTGCAAGCACTATTAAGCCACTGGCCTGAACATCCAAAAGTCGATTTGATCACTACTGATGGTTTTTTATATCCATTAGCCGAGCTTAAGCGACGTGGCTTGTTGCAACGTAAAGGTTTTCCTGAAAGTTACGATATGAAAGCCTTAGTTGAGTTTATTTCAGCCATTAAGGCTGGTGAAGCAACGGTTAGCTCGCCGATATACTCACATATCACTTATGATCGTATTCCTGATGAACAACAATGGATCCGTCAGCCTGATATTTTAATCATTGAAGGGCTCAATGTTTTGCAAACGGGGCAAGACTCTCCAGTTGACACACAACGTCCTTTTGTCTCAGATTTCGTCGACTTCTCAATCTATGTCGATGCTAATGAATCGCTATTAAAGAAATGGTATATAGACAGGTTTTTACAATTTAGAACTGGCGCGTTTAGCTCAGAAAATTCTTATTTCCATCATTATTCAAAGCTCGGTGATAAAGAGGCTACTGCAACAGCTTCAAATATTTGGGATACGATTAACGGACCAAATTTAACCTTAAATATTTTACCAACCCGTGAACGAGCCCATCTGATATTACAAAAAGGACCTGATCATTTGATGGATCAAGTCCTATTAAGAAAATAATCTTCAAAACTAGATTCAAGCGCTAGCGAAATTATCGTGATGGGTTAGTCTATTCTACGTAGACTAATTTCACCGCCAATATAGCTCTGTGATCCCGAATCAGTTTCTAAGACAATAGCCCCTTGCTCGTCGACTCCCCTACAGACACCATGGATCTCATCCTGGCCCATCAGTAATTTAACGGGCTTGCCTTGAAACAGATCGGCTGCACGCCAACGTTCTTGAAACGGTGTTAGACCAGAGTTCTGAAATAGGCTAAGGTCTTGATGTAATTGCTTCTGTAAAAGAATTAATAAGGCTGTTTTATCCGGCATCCTCGCTTGACCTGATAAATCACTCCAAGGTTGGTCGATCTGCGCAGCATGCTGCTCTCCCATTACCATATTCAAGCCGATGCCAATGACTAAATTGCACTCACTATCAGCCTGACCACTCATCTCAATTAACACGCCAGCAAGCTTTTTATTGTCTAAGTAAATATCATTCGGCCATTTGACGCCGACATCCTTTACTCCCAATTTTTCCAAAACTGAAACAATGGAGCACGCCACCACAAGACTTAGGCCCATAGCTTGCGCCATGCCCTGTGGAAACTGCCAATACATTGAAAAGTATAAGTGACAACCATAGGGAGATACCCAGACTCGACCACGCCGACCTCGACCTGCTGACTGGTACTCAGCGACGCAGATATCACCGGAAATGAGCTCTTCTGCATGCTTAAGGATAAATGCATTGGTACTGGGTATTTCATCAAAATAAAAGCAACGGTTACTCATTTGGCTTTTCAGCTTAGTCTCATCGACCAAAGAAATAGGTCCGTTTAGACGGTAACCTTTACCTTTGACGCTATAGATATCGACACCGTATTCCTCAAGTCCTGCAATATGATTACTCACCGCAGTTCTAGAGACCCCAAGAGTTGCCGCTAAGGTTTCTCCGGAGACAAATTTTCCTGTGGCTAACTCTGATATGATCTCTCGTTTACGACTCCATTGTTCAGCCATGCTATAAACTCCTCTCCCCATTAGCAGAAATCATTCTTGGTTCAGGTTCAAGCCTGATACCAAAATCTTCATCTATTTTGTCAACGACGAACCTAGCGAGTGATAGCACATCATCACTCGTAGCATTCCCCTTATTGATTAGCACTAAAGCTTGTTTCTCGTGTACAGCAGCACCACCAATTTGATGACCTTTTAAACCTGCAGTATCGATTAACCAGCCTGCTGCAACTTTAGTTTTACCCTGGACGCTAGGGTAACCAACAATGCTTGGATAGCGCTCAAGCAAGCTTGCGAACTGTTTGTTATCAACAACGGGGTTTTTAAAAAAACTGCCGGCATTACCGTAGTCTTTAGGATCGGGTAACTTTGACTTGCGAGTATCACAGATACAATCAAAAACTTGTTTCGGTGTTACTTGCGCACAGTTCAATATTTGAAGTGGACCATATTCGAGTTTCGGAGCCCATGCTTTAGGCAACTTAAATCCCACTCGAGTGATAACAACCTTGCCTAACAACTCTTGCTTAAAGATAGAATCTCGGTAGCCGAACTGACAGGCATAGCCCCCCAATTGAACGAGGTTATTGTCACGTAAATCTACGTATTCAACCCAATCACAAAAACCCGACATTTCAACACCATAGGCACCGATATTCTGAATGGGAGCCGCACCAACCGTTCCAGGGATCATGGCTAAATTCTCTAGCCCGGGAAACCCGTTGGCTAAACAAAAACACACAAAATCATGCCAATTCTCTCCAGCCGCAACCGACAGTTCGTAGTAAGTTTCATCATCTGAAACTTCAATGCCTTTAGTTTCAACAAGCACTACTGTACCTTCGAAATCATCACAGAGAATAATATTGCTGCCACTACCTAAAATAAGCATTGGCTCCTTCGTAAGGTACAAATCCCGGCAGATTCCAACCAGCTGGTCAGTAGATGACGCATGAACTAATCGACGGCACGAATGCGCTAACGCGAACGTATTATGAGGTTGTAATGAATATGATTGACAGGTTGGCATCAGAGTATCGTTAACAGGTAAAAAGCCATTGTAGCCTAAAGTACCAAACCGAAGAAGTGCCGAACGTTTTATGCCACTTGCAATTCTTTCTGAGTTCATCAGGCTTTGCCAATCTCGAACCACCAACTGCTTCATAAGTTGGGTATAAAACGAACACCAAGTGTGCCAAAATTAAGCGCATCGGCAAGTGATGATCAATTTCTACACTAAAAACCTCATCTTTATGTTTGTGGGTGAATTCGGCGATAGCCGTGAGCTTACGAACACGAAGCAGGGGCGGACAATCTCTTTTAAAAGAACACGCGTCATCACTTCAAAAATTAAAAAATACAGACATACGAAAAAGCCCTAGCACTCTTTGTTTATAAGAGTTGCTAGGGCTTATCACAACGAAAAAAGCCTCATCTTTCGATGAGGCTTTTTTCGTTGTGTTGGCGGAGCGGACGGGACTCGAACCCGCGACCCCCGGCGTGACAGGCCGGTATTCTAACCAACTGAACTACCGCTCCTTTAGCAAAGTGCTTACGCATAATGCTAAATTCTTTTTAAGTCGCTAGCTTGTCAGGGCTAGGAGACTCGCTTATCTCTTTGAGTTAAGCAATGTTTAGCGCCTGGAAATGACCTACTCTCACATGGGGAGACCCCACACTACCATCGGCGATACTGTGTTTCACTTCTGAGTTCGGAATGGATTCAGGTGGTGCCACAGCTCTATGGTTTCCAGACAAATTCGGTAAATTTGAAAAGCTGTTACTCGCTAGCGCAAGTAATTGAAATTATTTTTGAGTTCACACTACATTAAGTGCTTAAATTCTAACTCTGGTGTCTGTTGAAACATCAGTCTCATACAAAACCCATTAGGGTTGTATGGTTAAGCCTCACGAGTCATTAGTACAAGTTAGCTCAACGCCTCACAACGCTTACACACCTTGCCTATCAACGTCCTAGTCTCGAACGGCTCTTTAGAGGAATTAAATTCCTAGGGATGACTCATCTTAGGACTCGCTTCCCGCTTAGATGCTTTCAGCGGTTATCGATTCCGAACGTAGCTACCGGGCAATGCCATTGGCATGACAACCCGAACACCAGCGGTTCGTCCACTCCGGTCCTCTCGTACTAGGAGCAGCTTCCTTCAATCATCCAACGCCCACGGCAGATAGGGACCGAACTGTCTCACGACGTTCTGAACCCAGCTCGCGTACCACTTTAAATGGCGAACAGCCATACCCTTGGGACCGACTTCAGCCCCAGGATGTGATGAGCCGACATCGAGGTGCCAAACACCGCCGTCGATATGAACTCTTGGGCGGTATCAGCCTGTTATCCCCGGAGTACCTTTTATCCGTTGAGCGATGGCCCTTCCATACAGAACCACCGGATCACTATGACCTACTTTCGTACCTGCTCGACGTGTATGTCTCGCAGTTAAGCTGGCTTATGCCATTGCACTAACCGTACGATGTCCGACCGTACTTAGCCAACCTTCGTGCTCCTCCGTTACTCTTTGGGAGGAGACCGCCCCAGTCAAACTACCCACCAGGCACTGTCCCGAACCCCGATTCAGGGGCCGCGGTTAGAACATCAAAACTACAAGGGTGGTATTTCAAGATTGACTCCACTCCATCTAGCGACGAAGCTTCAAAGTCTCCCACCTATCCTACACATGTAGGTTCAATGTTCAGTGCCAAGCTATAGTAAAGGTTCACGGGGTCTTTCCGTCTAGCCGCGGGTATACGGCATCTTCACCGCAATTTCAACTTCACTGAGTCTCGGCTGGAGACAGCGTGGCCATCATTACGCCATTCGTGCAGGTCGGAACTTACCCGACAAGGAATTTCGCTACCTTAGGACCGTTATAGTTACGGCCGCCGTTTACCGGGGCTTCGATCATGAGCTTCTCCGAAGATAACCCAATCAATTAACCTTCCGGCACCGGGCAGGCGTCATACCGTATACTTCCTCTTGCGAGTTTGCACAGTACTGTGTTTTTGATAAACAGTTGCAGCCACCTGGTATCTGCGACTCTCGGCAGCTTAGGGAGCAAGTCCCATCACCACTAAGAGCGTACCTTCTCCCGAAGTTACGGTACCATTTTGCCTAGTTCCTTCAGCCGAGTTCTCTCAAGCGCCTTAGTATTCTCTACCCGACCACCTGTGTCGGTTTGGGGTACGATTCCTACTAACCTGAAGCTTAGAAGATTTTCCTGGAAGCATGGCATCAACTACTTCATCACCTTAGTGACTCGTCATCAGTTCTCAGCCTTAAGTACACCCGGATTTGCCTAAGTGTACAGCCTACAACCTTAAACGCGGACAACCAACGCCGCGCTAGCCTAGCCTTCTCCGTCTCTCCATCGCAGTTAGCAGAAGTACGGGAATATTAACCCGTTTCCCATCGACTACGCCTTTCGGCCTCGCCTTAGGGGTCGACTCACCCTGCCCCGATTAACGTTGGACAGGAACCCTTGGTCTTTCGGCGAGGGGGTTTTTCACCCCCTTTATCGTTACTCATGTCAGCATTCGCACTTCTGATACCTCCAGCGTGGGTTACCCCTTCACCTTCAACGGCTTACAGAACGCTCCTCTACCGCACTAGTGTAAACACTAGTACCCATAGCTTCGGTGTATTGCTTAGCCCCGTTAAATCTTCCGCGCAGGCCGACTCGACTAGTGAGCTATTACGCTTTCTTTAAATGATGGCTGCTTCTAAGCCAACATCCTAGCTGTCTAAGCCTTCCCACATCGTTTCCCACTTAGCAATAACTTTGGGACCTTAGCTGATGGTCTGGGTTGTTTCCCTTTTCACGACGGACGTTAGCACCCGCCGTGTGTCTCCCGTATAGTACTCATTGGTATTCGGAGTTTGCAAAGGGTTGGTAAGTCGGGATGACCCCCTAGCCTTAACAGTGCTCTACCCCCAATGGTATTCGTACGAGGCGCTACCTAAATAGCTTTCGAGGAGAACCAGATATCTCCCGGTTTGATTGGCCTTTCACCCCCAGCCACAAGTCATCACCGCATTTTTCAACATACGTGTGTTCGGTCCTCCAATTGATGTTACTCAATCTTCAACCTGCCCATGGCTAGATCACCGGGTTTCGGGTCTACACCTTGCAACTAAACGCGCAGTTAACACTCGGTTTCCCTACGGCTCCGCTATTCGCTTAACCTTGCTACAAAATGTAAGTCGCTGACCCATTATACAAAAGGTACGCAGTCACGGTCTCAAGAACCGCTCCCACTGCTTGTACGTATACGGTTTCAGGTTCTATTTCACTCCCCTCACAGGGGTTCTTTTCGCCTTTCCCTCACGGTACTGGTTCACTATCGGTCAGTCAGGAGTATTTAGCCTTGGAGGATGGTCCCCCCATGTTCAAACAGGATGTCACGTGTCCCGTCCTACTCGTTTTCACGTAAAGTTAGTTTTCATGTACGGGGCTATCACCCTGTGCCGCTGTGCTTTCCAACACATTCCACTAACACCCTCTACGCTTAAGGGCTAATCCCCGTTCGCTCGCCGCTACTAGGGGAATCTCGGTTGATTTCTTTTCCTCCGGGTACTTAGATGTTTCAGTTCCCCGGGTTCGCCTCACTACACTATGTATTCATGTAGTGATACATGCTTATGCATGTGGGTTTCCCCATTCGGACATCGTTAGCTCAAATGCTTGTTACTAGCTCGCCAACGCTTTTCGCAAGTTACTACGTCCTTCATCGCCTCTGACTGCCAAGGCATCCACCATATACGCTTAGTCACTTAACCATACAACCCAAATAAGTCTCTATGAGAAATACTCGTTGTTCTGAGCGGGTAAGCTCACAACAGCCGTACTGTAACTAATGGTTTCTACTTTCGCCAAAATTAGAATTTTTATCTTATTGCCTCATACTTACGTATCAGCCAACAAGCTAAGACACTTAATGTTAAGTGTTTTTAGAACTCAATTTTTTAATTTCGCGCTAATCCTATAAATAACAACACGATAAATCGTAGTCGTTATCCCTTTCAGATTAACACTATCAGCTTTCCAAATTTTTAAAGAGCGGGCTTAAAAAAGCCAAAGATAAATTCTGCATTTATCTTTGGCATCTCTTACCTGTGCATATGTCTTACTCTTATTGAAGAGAAAGATGTAAATGGTGGAGCTATGCGGGATCGAACCGCAGACCTCCTGCGTGCAAGGCAGGCGCTCTCCCAGCTGAGCTATAGCCCCATTTACATGCAGTCAAACAAATTTACGTTAAAACAAAATCTTTCTTTAGGAGAAAATAAAGATTTTGGTGGGTCAGAGTGGACTTGAACCACCGACCTCACCCTTATCAGGGGTGCGCTCTAACCAGCTGAGCTACAGACCCAACGTAATTTGCTCTTTCTTTACGACAAGCATATCTGTGTGAACACTCAACAACGATTAAGTTAGTCGTATAGGTAAGGAGGTGATCCAGCCCCAGGTTCCCCTAGGGCTACCTTGTTACGACTTCACCCCAGTCATGAACCACACCGTGGTAAACGCCCTCCCGAAGGTTAAGCTATCTACTTCTGGTGCAGCCCACTCCCATGGTGTGACGGGCGGTGTGTACAAGGCCCGGGAACGTATTCACCGTAGCATTCTGATCTACGATTACTAGCGATTCCGACTTCACGGAGTCGAGTTGCAGACTCCGATCCGGACTACGACCGGCTTTGTGAGATTAGCTCCACCTCGCGGCTTCGCAACCCTCTGTACCGACCATTGTAGCACGTGTGTAGCCCTACTCGTAAGGGCCATGATGACTTGACGTCGTCCCCACCTTCCTCCGGTTTATCACCGGCAGTCTCCCTAAAGTTCCCACCATTACGTGCTGGCAAATAAGGATAAGGGTTGCGCTCGTTGCGGGACTTAACCCAACATTTCACAACACGAGCTGACGACAGCCATGCAGCACCTGTCTCAGAGTTCCCGAAGGCACTAAGCTATCTCTAGCGAATTCTCTGGATGTCAAGAGTAGGTAAGGTTCTTCGCGTTGCATCGAATTAAACCACATGCTCCACCGCTTGTGCGGGCCCCCGTCAATTCATTTGAGTTTTAACCTTGCGGCCGTACTCCCCAGGCGGTCTACTTAATGCGTTAGCTTGAGAGCCCAGTGTTCAAGACACCAAACTCCGAGTAGACATCGTTTACGGCGTGGACTACCAGGGTATCTAATCCTGTTTGCTCCCCACGCTTTCGTACCTGAGCGTCAGTCTTTGTCCAGGGGGCCGCCTTCGCCACCGGTATTCCTTCAGATCTCTACGCATTTCACCGCTACACCTGAAATTCTACCCCCCTCTACAAGACTCTAGTTTGCCAGTTCAAAATGCAGTTCCCAGGTTGAGCCCGGGGCTTTCACATCTTGCTTAACAAACCGCCTGCGTACGCTTTACGCCCAGTAATTCCGATTAACGCTTGCACCCCTCGTATTACCGCGGCTGCTGGCACGAAGTTAGCCGGTGCTTCTTCTGCGAGTAACGTCACACCCAAACGCTATTAACGCTTGAGCTTTCCTCCTCGCTGAAAGTGCTTTACAACCCGAAGGCCTTCTTCACACACGCGGCATGGCTGCATCAGGCTTTCGCCCATTGTGCAATATTCCCCACTGCTGCCTCCCGTAGGAGTCTGGACCGTGTCTCAGTTCCAGTGTGGCTGATCATCCTCTCAGACCAGCTAGGGATCGTCGCCTTGGTGAGCCATTACCCCACCAACTAGCTAATCCCACCTAGGTTCATCCAATCGCGGAAGGCCCGAAGGTCCCCTCCTTTCCCCCGTAGGGCGTATGCGGTATTAGCAGTCGTTTCCAACTGTTATCCCCCTCGACTGGGCAGATACCTAGGCATTACTCACCCGTCCGCCGCTCGTCACCTCAGGAGCAAGCTCCCTTGTGTTACCGCTCGACTTGCATGTGTTAGGCCTGCCGCCAGCGTTCAATCTGAGCCATGATCAAACTCTTCAATTAAAGTTTTTTTGCTTCTTCCACCTTACAAGTAAGGCTAAATCAGCGGCTCAACGAATTCTGTATTACATATTGCTATGAACACTCATTCATTAAGTAATTTTTTGATTGCCTCGTGAGAGGCAATTTCGAATAACTTAATCTCTGTGAGTGTCCACACAGATTTGCTTGTCATATTGTTAAAGAGCGTGCTAATCCTATCAAGAACAAGTCTTTCAGTTAGCAGCCTAAGACGCTAGGTCGTTGGCTTGAGGAGGCGTATTCTACACTCTCCAGTGGCGGCGTCAAGCGCTTATTTTAAGAAGTTTCTCAAGCGATGATTTCTTAAGCAGAAGTCAAAACCCGAAGCTCTTAAAGCGATTGTCACCTGAGGCTAATCTCCGTAGAGGTTAATCTCTCTAACACTGCTTGCTTGGCTAGTTGCCTGCTTCACCGTGTCAGTGGGGTCGCATTATAGGGAGATTCGAAAAGAGCGCAAGTGCTTTTTATAAAGAAATCGTTCGCATGCTTATCTTTTCAACAAAGCGCTATTTTACGCTCATTTATCACACTTTAGCTGTTCGGTTTTACATCAATTTTGCACTAGCTTGCAGATAAAGTTCATTTTTTCAGCAACACACTAGTGTATTGGCTAATAATTCATTACCATATGCAGGTTATTAACAGTTAGTTATCAATTCATTTATTCTTCAGAGATTATATTTATGCAGAAGTCATTCTTGATCGTCTTGGCCGTAGCCATTATAGGTGCACTCGCTATTTTTCAGATCGCACCAGATCTAAACGGTGCCATTGCTTTCTTTACTGGTGCTATCATCGCGAGCGTTATTTTTTCTCTTCAATCTAAAACGCCTGCTTCTACTACAACTAACAGCAACGAACCATATAGCGGTCCTACTATGACACTATATGTAGGTAACCTTCCTTATAGAGTTCATGAAGGTGAAGTGAAAGCGCTATTTGGCGAATACGGTCCTGTAAACTCTGTTCGCTTAGTTCGCGATCGTAAAACAGGGCGCCGTAAGGGATTTGGATTTATTGAAATGTCAGAGGCTGGTGCGAAGAAAGCCATGACAAAGCTTAATGAGTTCGACTTCCAAGAAAGAACATTGAAAGTGCGTGAAGCTAAATCACAAGATTCAGATAAAAGTGATAGCAACGCCTAGAGATGTATAGCTAATCTAGATTAGCTGAAGAACGTGAAGCTATAGTAGTGAAACCTTTTTCGGCTAGTCTGGTTGCTAACCCCGGCGTAATCTCCTCCGTTGTATAGATGGCCATCAACTCCCCTGCACTATTATCTAGCTTATCTTCGATGTTCTCGAGTAGATAGCTAACCCTTTGTGCAATCGCTTTACCTGAATCTAATAACTTTACTCCAGCACCTAATACCTGCTGTATTTCGTCAGCTATGATTGGGAAATGAGTACAGCCCAATACTAGCGTATCTAAATCAGAGTGTTGGATCGGCTTTAACTGCGACTCTAGTTTAATGAGATCGAGTTTTTCGCCAGCAAGCTTTGCTTCCGCCAACATAACAAGTTCAGATGAGCCAAACAGGTCGACTTTACAGTCACCGGCAAATTCTTTAATTAACTCTCTAGTATAAGAACGCTTAATCGTCCCATGGGTTGCTAACAACCCTATATGCCGAGTCTTTGAGATTTGTGCCGCTGGTTTGATTGCTGGTACGACTCCAACGATAGGGATCGAGAGCCTGGCTCTTAATCCAGGTAAAACTAAGGTACTGGCGGAGTTACAGGCAACCACAACAAGCACTGCATCAATTCGCTTTACTTGCTCACAAATCAGATCGACGCAGCCTTTAATTAATACCGACTCTTCGAGTTCACCATAAGGTAAACGAGCATTATCGAATAGATAGCAATAGCCTTGGTCGGGTAATACCTTTTTGATCTCATCAAAGATAGATAGACCACCAATCCCTGAGTCAAAAATTACAATCGGTCCTGACACAAACAATCTCCGCTATAGGATAAAAACAACTCGATAGGAAAAAATGAGCCTGCTGTAATGTCTAACTTGCGGCAGGATTAGCTATATTGCTTTAGAATTTTCCCACAACCTAGGTAAAATCGGAAGCCAGAAACTGGACATCCCAGCTATCTAGTATAATATTCCGCCCCTAATTAATGCCAACGGTGATCAAGATATGAATTTAGCAGCAATGGATCCTACAACCTATGATGTGCAACTCGAAACGAAGCGCGTCAAGTTAACGCAGTTATTTGCTGATTTTGATACCCCTGAACTAGAAACATTCAGCTCAGAGCCAGCACATTATCGTATGCGTGCAGAGTTTAGAGTTTGGCATGAAGGCGAAGACCTCTATTACTATATGTTCGATAAAGAACTTAATAGCAAGGTCCGCTGCGATCAGTTTCTACCAGCAAGCGAGCTCATCAATAAGATGATGCCTGCCCTAGTTGAGCTATTAAAGCCAAATACTATTTTGCGTCATCGCTTATTCCAAATTGATTTTCTATCGACGCTCAGTGGCGAGATCTTAGTTTCATTGCTTTACCACAAGCAGCTTGATAGTGAATGGGAGCAGCAAGCCAAGATCTTAAAGCAGACTCTTAGTACTCAGTTTAACGTTAACTTAATTGGTCGTGCACGAAAGCAAAAAATCATCTTTGATAAAGATTTCGTTGTTGAGTCGCTTAATGTTGCTGGTAAGCAATTACAGTATCATCAAATTGAAAATAGCTTTACTCAGCCTAACGGCAAGGTATCGGTTAAGATGCTTGAGTGGGCAATTGATGTCACTAAAAACAGCACTGGTGATTTGCTAGAGCTCTACTGTGGTAACGGTAACTTCTCTATCGCTTTAGCACAGAACTTCGACCGCGTGTTAGCTACCGAGCTTGCTAAGCCATCGGTTGAGTCTGCTCAGTACAACATCAAGGTCAATCAGGTCGAAAACCTGCAGATCATCCGTATGTCTGCCGAGGATTTCACCGAAGCTATGGCTAAGAAGCGTAGCTTTAGACGTTTAGAAGGCATAGATCTCGATAGCTATAACTGTAATACCATTTTTGTCGATCCACCACGCGCAGGCTTGGATGCTGACACCGTTAAGCTGGTACAAGGTTATGAGCGTATCGTTTATATCTCATGTAACCCCCATACCTTACTCGATAACTTAGCAGAGCTGAGCAAGACCCATAAGATCACTCGTTTTGCTCTATTTGATCAGTTCCCGTATACCGACCATATGGAGTCTGGGGTATTTTTGGAAAAGCGTTAAATTTTCTACCCAATTAAAAATGCCGCTTCATCATGAATGCGGCATTTTTGTCTCATCAACGATACCATGTCGCTAAAAAGCTAAAATCCAGTTAGCGATTCAGGACTTAATGGCAGTTCACAAGCATGTGTAACGATTTAAAATCTAACGACTATCCATCTTCTGTTGTAACGCCTCAGATCCCATCGCTATCATACGTAACTGAATAACTAACCTATCAGCTAAGATCTTGCGATCGGCACGTTTCATATCTAGAGCTGCGGCCCCCGCATTAAATACCAAAGTCACTAACGCTTCAGCTTGAGCATGAGCCAAGTCCGGTGTCCTATTTGCCGTCGCTTCGGTGTAATGGGCCAATTCCGAAATAAAATGTTCAATCTCACGCGCTACAGCACCTCTAAAAGGCGCTGATGTCCCTGAACGCTCGTGCAGTAGAATACGAAACACGTTTGGGTTTGACTCTAGCACTTCCATAAAGGTTTCAACCGAAATGCGAATAACACTACCGCCGGCCTCAGCACGTTGACGGCCTTTACGCATCATCTGCCTTAGGGTTAAGCCACCCTCATCAACCATGGTTAAGCCCAGCTCATTCATATCTTTAAAGTGGCGATAGAAAGATGTTGGAGCAATATTTGCCTCACGGGCTACTTCGCGCAGACTCAGACTAGAAAAGCTACGTTCTGCGCTTAATTGATTAAACGCCGCATCGACAAGTGCCCGCCGAGTCTTTTCTTTTTGTTGTGCTCTAATGCCCATGTTGAACCTACTTACGAAAATTATTCCTTGAATAATACCGCTTTTTAATACAAAACGCAGCATCTACAAACTTGACCCAGATCACTATCCAAGCTAAATTAGCGTACAGATGTACGCTCAACAAGGGATTTAAAACTATAATGAAAAAACCTCCCATCATCTGGATGAATGTGAGTCTATTTAGCATCACATTCGCCTGTGCTGTAATCTTCGTGCCTTGGTACGGTATCGCCTATGGCTTTGATGCCATTGAATGGCTTTGCTTCGTGGTTGTCGCTTTTGCAAGTGGCCTATCCATCACGGGGGGCTACCATAGACTCTGGTCTCACCGTACCTATAAAGCTCATGCTTCGGTTCGGTTTCTATATGCCCTTGGTGGCGCATTGGCCTTGCAAAATAGTGCGTTACACTGGTCTTCTGATCACCGAGAGCATCATAAGCATGTCGATAACAACGATAAAGATCCTTATTCAGCAAAAATGGGCTTCTGGTACAGCCATATAGGCTGGATGCTGCGCGAATATCAGGCCCAGCGTTACCATGACTACAAGAATGTTCGTGATCTTCAGAACGATAAGATCGTCATGTGGCAACACAAGTATTACCTACCACTCCTACTTACCATGAACTTTGGCTTGCCCATCCTATTAGGTTGGTTAAATGGCGATATCTTAGGCATGGTGTTGCTAGCCGGATTATTACGCCTAGTGGTCGTACATCATTGCACTTTTTTCATCAACTCACTGGCACATGTCTGGGGCTCGCAGCCCTATACAGATAAAAACACTGCCCGAGATAATGGCTTCATCGCACTGTTAACTTACGGTGAGGGTTACCACAACTATCACCATATCTTCGAGAATGACTACCGTAACGGTATCCACTGGTGGCAGTATGACCCGACTAAATGGCTGATTAACACCTTAGCCTGGATGAGATTAGCCGATAGTCGTCGAGTGGTGCCACAAGAGCGTATTGAGTATGCTCGATTACAGATGCAGCTCAAACGCACCAAGATCAAGGTGGCTCACCTGCCTAATAGCGAAGAGCTGATCGAGAAGTTACAAGCAGAATACGAAACACTGAAAACTCACCTTGCTGAGTATTATGATGCCAAGAAAGCCTTAATTGAAGCCAAGCGCAAACAGCTTGCTAACAAACAACTGCTTAGCCAAGTAAAAGAGCTAAAATTACGCTTTAAGCAGCAACAAAAAAGCTGGCACAGTTTGACAGCAAGTTTTAGCTAAATTCAATACAAATACAAAGCCGCTAACACTGCGGCTTTTTTATTTTTACGGGTCATGATTTCCCAAAGGCTGCAAGTATAGCCCTCAAGGATAAGGTTCAAGTCTCAACTTGTGCCTGAGGTCGATTGAAGTCACTGGATTATGGGTCTATTATGATCGGCTACTTACCATTTTTAGGGCGTTTTAAGCTCATGACCGATTCAGAAATTAAACTTACCGAGTATAGTCACGGCGCTGGTTGCGGCTGCAAAATTTCACCAAAAGTACTCGGCACAATACTCGCTACTCAACTACCTGTATTTGACGACCCGAACCTACTGGTGGGTAACCAAACTCGTGATGATGCTGCTGTCTATAAGCTCAATGAGACCACTGGCATTATCAGCACCACTGACTTCTTTATGCCTATTGTCGACGACCCATTTACCTTTGGTCGTATCGCCGCGACAAATGCCATCAGTGATATCTACGCTATGGGCGGTACGCCTATGATGGCTATTGCAATTCTAGGTTGGCCAGTTAATAAATTACCTGCAGAAGTGGCACAGAAAGTTGTTGATGGCGGCCGACAAGCCTGTGCAGACGCAGGTATCATGCTAGCCGGTGGCCATAGCATCGACTCACCAGAGCCTATTTTCGGTCTCGCCGTAACCGGCCAAATCCCACTAGATGAGCTAAAGCAAAACGATACAGCAAAAGCTGGCGATAAACTTTACCTTACTAAGCCTTTGGGCATTGGCATTTTGACCACAGCGCAAAAGCAGAAGAAGCTAGCGGATGCCGATTTAAATACTGCGGCTGAAGCCATGTGTCAGCTAAATATTCTTGGCCCTAAGATCGCTAAGATCCCACAGGTTAATGCACTAACCGATGTCACCGGATTCGGCTTAGCAGGCCACCTGCTAGAGATGTGCCATGGTGCAGACTTAAGTGCCAAGATTGATATTAGCCTGCTACCTTTACTACCTAATGCACGCCATTATTTAGAAATGGGCTGCGTCCCTGGTGGCACCCATAGAAACTTCGACAGTTACGGTGAGCATTTACCCACTTTGACTGATGAGCAAAAAGCCATTATTTGCGACCCGCAAACCAGTGGCGGTTTGTTGATTGCCGTTGCAAACGATGGTGAAGCAGCCTTGAAAACACTGCTAGCTGACAATGATATCGAACCTATCTGTATCGGTCAGTTAGTCGAAAAGAATGCGCTTAAAACCGTGGAGCTTATTTAATGTCACTCAATAAAGTGCGTGCTAGCGAATATCGTCGAATATTCGTTAACGATCATCCAATAATGGATGCGCGCGCACCCGTAGAGTTTGAGAAAGGTGCCTTTCCTGCCAGCGTTAACCACCCTCTAATGGAGGATGAAGAGCGTAAAAAGGTGGGCACTTGCTATAAAGAGCGTGGCCAAGAAGCCGCGCTCAAGCTCGGTCATTCACTGGTTCATGGTGAAATAAAGCAGCAAAGAGTCGATGCTTGGCTGGATTTTTTCAGCAAGAATCCAGATGGATACCTTTATTGTTTCCGCGGTGGCCTACGTTCACAGCTGACCCAACAATGGCTAAAAGAAGCTGGCCTAGATATTCCCTTTATCGAAGGTGGCTATAAGGCGATGCGACAGTTTCTAATTGAAACTATCGATGATGCGCCAAACATGAAGCCTATGCTGATCCTCAGTGGGATCACAGGTAGTGGTAAAACAGACTTTCTACTAAAGCGCAAAGAGGCGGTTGATCTAGAAGGGCTTGCTCACCATAGAGGCTCTAGCTTTGGTCGTTATCATGAGCCACAACCAAGCCAGATCAACTTCGAGAACGCACTCGCTGTCGCACTATTAAAACACCAAGACAGTGCTGCCAAGCACTTGCTGCTTGAAGACGAAAGCTATCTAATTGGCCGTTCAGCCTTGCCCCAAGCGTTTTATACAGGGATGCAAGCTGCCGGCGTATTGGTCCTAGAGGAGTCTTTAGATGCTAGACTGGCGCGCCTTCTTAATGAATACGTGCATAAGATGCACTCCGGCTATATTCAAAGACTGGGCGAAGAAGCGGGTTTTGAAGCGTTCGCCCAATACTTAGCGCAGAGCATCACCGGCATCAAAAAGCGCCTAGGTAACAAGCAGCACGATGAGTTTCAAGCAATCATCACCAACGCGTTAAACATTCAGACAAGTCAAAATGATACTAGTGCTCACTTAGAGTGGATTGAATTGCTATTAGTAAAATACTACGACCCAATGTATCAATATCAAATCGACAAAAAAGCCGACCGAGTCATCTTTAAGGGTGACCATCAAGCGATGCACCAGTGGCTAGATAACCACTAATCTTGATTTAAGCTAATCCCATTAGCCTGTCATTATCGGCAGCTAATGGGGTTATTTTCACCCTGAGTTCCCGTCCCTCAACAGCATCAAATGTTACTCGCACCACTTTATAGTCTGCAAATTCAGCACGCGCTTTAAACTCGCCGACAGAGGGATTATTCACACAAATCACGCTATCAATATCGATATGACGACCCGCATACCAAGTCAATCGAGACAGTGCCCAGCTAACCAAGCCATGATTAGCAGCTTTTTGATAAACGTCCGACGTAAATAAGACTGGATGGCTAAAACTACCGAAAATTACCACCAAGTCTCGCCAAGTTAGACCATTGGTCACCAGCAAAAGCTTGGGGGATTTATGCAGTAATTCAGGATCTAACAACTGAGTTTTATACTTAACTCTTCGGATAAAGTAGCTACAAACACTCAAAAGTAACTCAGGCCAACGCCAAAGCAATAACAGCAGCACGAGCAAATTGGCGCTAGCCAGCAGTAAAAACAGCTGTGCTATCGACCACTGCAACACATTGAGTGCCAGCATGGCAAAAATAGCCGAGCTCACCATAAACAAGGCATTGATAATATTATTACTGGCTATCGCCTGCGCGCACTCGCCCTCTTTCGCCCGCGCCTGGATATAGGTGTATAGCGGCACAATAAACAAACCACCGCCAACGCCGATCATAAATAGATCAAGCATTAGGTGATAATGAGCCGCCTCAGCAATGAAGCTTTGTAGGCTATAAAGCGTCTCAACACCGAGCTGACCAGGTAGCGCAAAGTAGAGATCGATGCCAAATATGGCTAATAGCGTCAATCCTAATGGCATTATCCCCAACTCGACTTGCCGACAAGACAAGCGCTCGCAAACAAACGAGCCTGTACCGATACCAACCGAAAACAGCAGCAAGAGTAGCGATACCACGGTGGGATCCGCGTTTAACGTAATACGAGCAAAGTTTGGAAACTGAGTCAGATAAGTCGCGCCGACAAACCAAAACCAACTAATAGCTAAAATGGCAGTCCAGATCTCGGAAGATTGGCGCACCTTTTTAATATTGACTAAGGTGGCGGAGACAATAGAAAAGCGTGGCTTTACATCTGAATGAGCAGGAATACTCGGGATAAACCAACTCGCAGTCATACCTATCAATGCTAGGGTAAATACCGTGGCTGCAGCCCAGTAGGTCGCGTAATCGCTGGCAACGATCATTCCAGCTGAAATTGTACCAGCCAAAATTGCCAAGAAGGTGCCCATCTCTACCCAAGCATTACCAGAAACCAGCTCACTGTCGCGCAGTACTCTAGGTAACAGGGAGTATTTTACTGGCCCAAAGTAGGCTGATTGTACGCCTGTCAAAAACAGCAATAGCAACATGAGCAGATAACTGTGACTAATAATGGCAAATATAGCCACCGTCATAATCACCAGCTCAAGAACCTTAAGCCGACGGATCAACAAAGCTTTATCGACACTGTCAGCCACCTGCCCTGCATGGGCAGAAAACAGCAGGAAAGGCAGAATAAACAAGCCTGCGGCCAAGTTTACAAATAGGTGAACATCTATGGGTAATTCGTCGATCTGAGAGTAGCTCACTAACAGCAATAAAACGTTCTTAAATACATTGTCATTCAATGCACCTAGGCATTGAGTGACAAAATAAGGTAAGAAACGTCGGCTAAATAACATCGACCTTAGCAATGTTCCTGTTTGAAGTAACTCATCAGCAGCCTTGGCTCACCTTCACCAAAGTAATCGGCCTCGAAGCCGTTCTCGGTAAAACCACGACGCAGATATAATGCTTTAGCTGGATTGTCTGGCGCTACGGTCAGATTTAGCTGATTAATCTCAGGAGAGAGTGTGGCTAATAATTGGGAGATAAGTCTAGTGCCTATACCCTTGCCACGCGCACTATCCGATACCGCTACCGACAAAACCCAAGCAACATCAGCTCTAGCACTCGTTGATGCCAATAGATAACCGATAACTTTGGCATCGCCATCTTTGGCCACAAGAAAACCACTGGGCCAACAGTCCAATGCCTGTCTAAAGAAAAAATCTGGATAACAATGTCCAGCAAAACATTGGCGTTCAAGAGCATCAATCGCGGCAAGATCTTGCTTGCAAGCGATTGATATTAGTGTTGAATCATTCATTAATAAGGATCTGGTCCCACTCAAGTGCTGGCGCACCGACCACTATAAAATTAGGGTTTTCTAGGCTTTCTCGCTCATTGTAAGTCAGCGGCTGTAGATTAAGATCCATGATCTGCCCACCGGCTTCCTCAACGATAATCTGCGCGGCACCCGTATCCCATTCACCAGTTGGGCCAATACGTACGTAGCAATCGGCTCGTCCTTCGGCGACTAAGCAACTTTTAAGCGCTGCGCCACCGAGCACCACCAGTTCACAGTGCTTACTCTGATTAAAAAGTTTAATCACAGATTGCGGATCTTGGCGGCGACTTACCGCTAAGCGTAATGACTCAGAACCATCCTTGCTTAGCTGCAAACTGCTGATGCGCACTTCTGCTCCATCTTTACGCTTGTAGGAGCCTAAGCCCGCAATGCCGTAATAGCAGACTTCAGTCATTGGCACATACACCACGCCCAAAATCGGACGGTTATGTTCAACTAACGCAATAATTACTGAGAAATCACCGCTACCCGCGATAAACTCGCCAGTACCATCCAATGGGTCCACTAACCAGTAGCGTTGCCAATCACAGCGTTGCTCGAACGGAATATCGGCATCTTCTTCAGATAATACGGGGATATCGGGCGTCAACGCCTTAAGCGCATCAGTAATGATTTCATGAGCGGCGAGATCTGCAGAGGTCACTGGCGTATTATCAGATTTGATCTCGCGTTCGAAATCACCTTTTTGATAAATATCACGAATTTCCTTGCCTGCTAATGTTGCGATTTCAATGACTTGATCTACATAATTCTCTGGATTCATAACTACTCCAACAGCCTAACACCCATGACCTGCGTCGTTTTGTCTATCTTAGTTGTAGATGTTTTTGCGCTAAAAATAAAGCACTTACACTACGAGACTCTGAAAAATCGTCCTCATTCAGTAGATCTTGCCATTCAGTTAATGGCCAAGGAACCATATCGATAGGTTCTGGCTCATCGCCTTCGAGGATACTTTCGTAAAGGTCTTCAGCTAAAAATATCTGCATTTTACTAGCAAAATAACCCGGTGCTAGGCTTAGCTCCATTAAATGGGTCAGTTTTCTCGCCCCATAACCTATCTCTTCCTGTAACTCGCGATTTGCTGCTTCATGGGCCTCTTCTCCGGGATCGATCAACCCCTTAGGAAACCCTAGCTCATAGCTATGAGTACCTGCAGCATATTCTCGACCTAACAACAGCTCAGTACCGTTGAGCACAGGCACAACCATTACCGCACCGCGATTATTGCCTTTCATACGCTCATACTGACGCTCGACTTGATTGGAAAACCTCAAGTGCACTCGTTCAATTTGAAACAGTCGACTTCTAGCAACGACTTCAGCGTGCAAAATTTCAGGTTTCTCATTTTTTTTAGTCATACACATTCCAGTGCCGCTGCCGACTTATCATTTAATTCAGTATAATCTTACTATTGTTCACCCAATCTACAACATGAATTTTCTAGGATCGCGTAACTATGTTTCCATGGAACGAAATTGACACAGTTTTACTCGATATGGACGGGACTTTACTAGACCTACACTTCGACAATCACTTTTGGATGCAGCTGATCCCTAAGGTACTCAGCGAACAGCGAAATATCTCCATCAAAGAGGCCAATAACTGGGTTGAGCAGTGCTACCTTAATGTAGAGGGAACCTTAAACTGGTACTGCCTCGACTATTGGGAGCAGCAGATGGGACTGGATATTATGTCGCTGCACCGCACTCTAGTTGAGCGGATCCAGCTGCGTCAAGACAGCATGCCTTTCTTGGACGCGCTTAAACAGGCTGGAAAACAGCGTATTTTGGTGACTAACGCCCACCCAAAGAATCTTGGTCTGAAATTAGAACATACCGACTTAGCCTTAGGGCTCGACAGCATGATCTCCAGCCATGAAACGGGTTATCCAAAAGAACATCCGTTATTTTGGCAGCATCTATTTAAGCAGTTCAATTTGCAGCCAAGCCGTTGTTTGTTTATCGATGATAACGAAGCCATATTACAAGCGGCGAAATTAGCGGGGGTGGGGTATCAATTAGGAATAGCGAACCCTGATAGCCAAAAGCCTAATAAGATATTTGATGATTTTCCAGCAATTGAAGATTATCACTACCTGCTAGATGAACTACTTTTGCAAAAGTAATCAACAAAAAGGCGCTGTATAAGCGCCTTTTCATTAATACCGATTGATATAAGAACTAGATAGGTAATCGACCTTGATAGGTGAGCGGGTAATAGCCTTGGCTGTCCTTCTTGCCTAAGAAAGATAGCGCCTTCTTCAAGTCATCTGGCTGAGTGCTTACTTCGCGGATCTTAGCATTCACTTGTACCATCTTGTTATCGGCTAATACGATGCTGCCATCAAGGCCTAAAGCATTAAGCTTTTCATCTGTTGTCAGTTCAACTTTACCGTCGAGACAAGCCAGACCCAGTGCGATATCCCCTAACGGGTACTTACCGAACTGGTTAGTCACATTGACTTGGTTCAAAAACAACTTGCCCGATAGCTGTTCACACCAAGGTAAGCCTTGCTCAAAGTTATCAACCAACACACTTAAGTCACCATTTACTTTGGTTCTAAAAGGTAAGTTAGTACGTCCTAACAAGAAGCTACTCGGCGCCTCAAATCTTAAGCCACTGACATCTAAACCGCTTAGTGAATAGGCTACTGTTCCCTTACCGTTTACCGCGCTGGCTCTGCTCCCAATAACCACATCGGCCTTAACGGTGCCAGTCAGTAAAGACCAAACATTAAGATCCCAGCTTATCATCTCCACTTGGCGCTTCTGCACACTCAGCATATCTATTTTGCCCGCCCAAACCGTGCCAGATACACCACTAATAGCCACATTCTTTGGCAAGGGGGCCAGCTTTACAGCGACACTTGCCGGAAATAACACCACTAAAAAAACTAAGTAGACTAAAAAGCCCAGTGCAATCATTTTTGCTAATTTCACTACAACACCTTACTTGGACAACTGAATACGACGAACATTAACGTAACCTGGGGTGTCAGACTCGGCTAAGTCTATACTTTCTAACGACAATCCCTTGTTCTGTACCAGTTCATTCAAATAATTTAGCAAGGTATCGAAAGGCACTTCATCCATCCACACTTGAATTTTATTCCCTTGTGGCTGCATACGAGTAATGGTGAGTCCAAATGCGCCTGCTGCTTGGTTAACTGCCGCACTTAAACTGCCTCTAAATACGTTACTACTACCACTTTGTTTAAGTCCTGCAATACGATTAGCGGTTTGCTTAACGTAGTTTAGCGTACTCTGTTGGCCCTCTAATCTGCGCTGAGCCTCATCTTCCGCATTCGCAATCGGAGTCCAAATACCCCAATACAAGATACCGATGACCAACACCACACCACAAGCCGCAACCATTTGCTGCTCACGTAGTACTAATCCACCCCACCAAGCTTTAAAATTTTCCATCTTATTTGCTCCTTATGGTTAAGGTGCTGGTGACCTGAGACTCACCACTGTTCATCGCACCCCCATCGAGCTTGAAAGAACGCGCAATGATCTCTTTAAACTTTTCAATCTGCTCATAGTTCTTGGCTGTAACCTGCATGCGGATTTCATTACGGTTACTATCAAAACGCAATGTTGTCGGCTTAAGTGCTGGTACTTGAGCAAATGCATCTTGCATACCCTTGAGCATAACAAAAAATTCGCTGCCACTGCCGCCACCTTGAAGGGTACGCACGTAACTCCCCATCTGTGAGCGCAGGTTCACCACGCGTGAACTACCAGGCACAACTTGCTTATAAATCTGCTCGCTTTGTGCCTGTAACGCATCGGCGTCGCTATTCATCTGATGAATATTCAGGCCTTTATTCACCAGGGCTAAAACGATGACTACAGCAAACGCGATAGCCGTATTACGCCACAAGGTTAGATGCTTGCCATACTCTTTCTTGGGTTTGTAAACACCAGAAAGCAGGTTCATAGGGGCATTCAACACGCCTCTAGCCAGCACTAACATGGGTAGATCAAGTGGCTGAACTTTGACTTCCGTGCCCGCTAATTGCAGTTCGGTATAACCCGCTACGGTAGTTTGCGCGTTGTCTGCCACGGTAAGCAGCTGTGGCAAAGCCACATCCAACCAGCTTTGACTCAAACTCACACCGCTACCTTCACCGGTGCGCAGTAAAATCTCTTTGCCAAAACTCATGGCAGCCCAGTCACACTCAGCCAATGGCAACGCCAAGCAGTCGGGTACGATACATTTTGCTTTAAGACCGGCATCACTAAGCCATTCAAGCCATGCTTGCATCTGCTCATGAGCAACCACGGCAATACTCAAGGCATCACCATTTCGCGGCCCTGTTACAAAGTGCAGTTCATCAACATTTTGCGCAAGGTTCTCTTCCAGCATGAAAGGCAGTGCCTTTACCGCTTGGCGCTGGCTTTTCTCTGGTAGCTCAACTTGAGTTAATGTAATACTTGAGGCTGGCACTAATATGTCAACCGCACGATTACCCGCTCTTTCAGTAAGAGTTGATAGTGCACTGGCGTCGCTAAGCTCACCAGAACCTATAATTTCTTGTTCCTGCTCAGACCAAACTAGCCAAGAGCAGGGTT
Organism: Shewanella halifaxensis HAW-EB4; assembly: GCF_000019185.1. Lineage (NCBI taxonomy): Bacteria > Pseudomonadati > Pseudomonadota > Gammaproteobacteria > Alteromonadales > Shewanellaceae > Shewanella > Shewanella halifaxensis. The sequence continues at coordinate 5,067,464 of NC_010334.1, forward strand.
GCTCGGCAGTTTGTCCTAAGCGGATAAATAGTCTTTCACTCACTGATCTGTCTCCACAAGTCTCTTTAAGCTCGTTTAAAGGACCGTTGTTATTTTTGCCCACCAAATTGGCGGGATAACACTTCTAATTTGTTACTGTCGCCATACAGCACGCTTTCTAATCTAAATACTGCGGTATCCACTTTTGCCCCAGCCTCGAGTAAGAAGTATTTACTCGATACCCCAAAGCTCGACTTGAGCTTGGCGTCACTGGCTAATGAAGCGATGGAGGAGTTTTCCCAAAACTCTTCTATCTTGTCATAACCGTCTAGCGGGCGTTGATTGATGATGCTTTCAGCCTCGCCCACCGAAATCTTATTATCAAACATACCTGCAATTAACGCCGCCTGCTCTACGGGTACCGTATTGACGTTTAACACCTGAGTGGTATTGCCGGGTATTGCACACACATATGGCGCCAGTTTTAAGTAAATATCTTGGGTAAAGCCCATCACAGCACGTAGTTCACTCTTATGGCTCATCAAGGTATTAGCTGCTCGATAAGGGACATTTCGTGACTCATATTCTGCATCTTCGGCGCCATAGGGGCCGGCAGTCTGATCTTCATCGATATAATCTTTAGCTGTTTGCGCTAAGCGCTCAGCAGCGAACTCATCCATCCCTAGCGCTACCAGCAGGCCTTTAAATTGCACCGCAGGCAAAGGCATTTTAGGCTGACCATTCTCGACTTTCTCACTGGGTGCAGATAACGAGTTAACATTAAAACAGGCTCTCATATCGCTAATTTTACCGGCAATCTCGCCCTTTTCTGCGGGAAATACCACATCGGCCTGTGCCCAATACTGCTGCAGGTGCACAGTATCAGAGTCATCTAAGTCTTGTTTCAGGACCTTTTTAGCGATCTCTTCACCCGAAATAGCATACCAAAAGGCTTGATCATACTGCGCCATGTTCAGGGTGCGTCTAACCGACAACTGATTACGTGAAGTAATATTAGTGGCAATAATTGCCACCATAGCCACAATCAAGAGTACAACAATCAGAGCGACACCGCGTTGCTTAGAAGGCATCTCTATTCACCTCCACCTTGGTTGTTGCCACCGCTGCCGTTGTCGTCAGGCTTGGAATCATCGCCGTTATTACCGTTGCTATCGCCGCCGTTATTATTGCCACCATTATCGCTGTCATCACTGCTGCCAGCTGGCGCACCTTTAGGCACTAAAAACTTACGCTGCACTTTGCCGATATCTTCAAACTCGATTTCTATGGCAATAGCTTTAGGTAACTTAGTCGCATCAGTCTTGCGTTCCCACTTATCGTCCGTGAAAAAGGCATATTCAACCGAAATGACCTTATCCATAATCACTGTTTTGATCGGCTCGGCACCAATTTCAGGCTCTGGGTAAGGGTAATACCAACGCTGTAACTGGCCTTCCATCACCACATACGCAACCGATTGCAAGCTACCTCTAGGCAACAACCCGTCGGGATTTAGCCAGCCTAAACGAAAAAATACTAATGACTCGGATTCTGAGTCGAGCATATTGCTACCCGTCTGAAAAACCGTGGTTCCTCTGCCACCCTCCAGTAACCGAGGAGTGCGAGCAACCATTTGATTTAAATCGCGTTCAATCACACCAAAACCTTGTTGCATCGCCTTTAATTTGGCGGCAAAGTCTCGGGTCGCTATATCGTTTTTCATCACGGTACTCAGCACGGTATTTGCCGCTAATCCTAGCATTGCAAAAATGGCGATGGCGATCAGCATCTCAAGCAGCGTAAAGCCGCGTTGAGTCTTAATCCGCTTTAAGTACATAACTGCTCACTTCGGCAATGACCCGTTTAAATCGCTCGTCATCGCTGATACTAATACGGATCATTCTAAAATTATCATCGGTCGTTTTGATGACCTCTTTACGCCAATACCAATCTTGATTGGCTAACTCGACTTGACCATCTTTACGGCCAATATCAGGAAACTTAGGGTCTAACCTAGCATCGACCATCTGGTTGTGTGCAACCCATTGCGCCATGGTGCGCTCTTCTAAAATAGGCATATTGGCAATCTGATCACCCAAGCTCTTAGTGATCGATACCGCGGCGATAGAAAACACGGCTAAAGCAACGATCACTTCCAGCAGGGTCATGCCTCTCTGTTTAATCTGCCTGTTCATAGGACTTCTTCATCTTCAAAGCCCATCCTTAAGCGTCCCAAAGCATCACCAAAGACAACCACTTCGATATCTTGCTGCATCTCATCTTCGCTAACGAAAGACAGCTCAAACGCGCTCATCTCACCACTAGGGAATAACATGATTTGTGGCTCAGGGAATTTTTTCTTATCATCGGCTGATTTTTCAATCAGCGGTTCATCAAACCAAGAGTCTTGCTCTTCATCTTCCTGAACTAATGGTAGACCATCCAGCACCAATACCATCTCGACGCCCGGCTCCATTTGACGCTCGGCCAGCAATCGGTCTTGCTCTAAAGGCTTCCACTTTCCTTCATCGTAATAAACAAATTTATAACTGCTATCTTCTATCACGATGCCAACGAAATGCCCGCTCAGCACAGTTTCATCCAGCACCATTTCGGTAGCCATCATAAATTGCTGTGCGGTTCGCTCAAGCGCTTTTTCTTTGCTCGCTCCCCCCATGCTTAAAGTCACCGCTGTCGCAGCAAGCCCCATAAGCAAAACAACGAGCAACACCTCCATTAAGGTGAAGCCCGTTTGGCGGGTTAAGTTAACTCGCGGCAAGATCATCTTATTGGAAGTTCTGTAGGTTCCAGTTACCGATATCATCTTCTGTACCTGGCTGGCCATCTGGGCCCGCACTGAAGATATCTAACTTACCGTTTTCACCAGGGCTCAATAGCAGATAGTCACTACGCCATGGATCTTGCGGCAAACGCTTAACATAACCATCGGCACGATAGTTACGTGGCTCAGGAGAGATAGTTGGCTTTTGCACTAGTGCTTCTAGACCTTGCTCTGTTGTTGGGTAAACACTGTTATCCAACTTATACATGTCCAAGGCATTTTCTAATGCAACAATATCTGAAACCGCTTTTTGTTGGTCGGCTTTATCTTTGTTACCCATCAAGTTAGGTACAACCATAGAGGCTAAAATACCTAAAATAACGATGACCACCATGACTTCTAAAAGAGTAAAACCTTGTTGTTTATTACGTGTTTGCATTAACTACTTCCTTAAACTAAAAAACTCACACACTGCCACCAGATAAGTTGGAGCTGAAAGTGAGTATTAACCACTAATCATATTATTCAGCGCCAAAATTGGCTGCAAAATAGCAAGAACAATAAACAGAACCACTGCCGCCATGCTAACAACTAACATAGGTTCAAACACCCCTAAAGCTATCGTCACGTTAGACTCAAACTCTCGGTCTTGGTTATCGGCGGCGCGCTCAAGCATCTGCTCAAGCTGACCACTTTTTTCACCAGAGGTAATCATATAGAGCATCATAGGCGGAAAAAGTTTAGTGTTGGCTAGTGCAGTGCCCAAACTCGTGCCTTCTCGTACCCGCAATGTTGCGTCTTCAACAGCCGCTTTCACTTTGACGTTAACCAGTACATCGCTGGCGATGCGCATCGCATCGAGTAGAGGGACTGAACTGGCAGTCAAAATACTCAATGTACGGGCAAAACGCGCTGTATTAAGGCTTTTACTCACCTTGCTGATCACAGGTAAGCGCAGCAACATGCTGTCGTATATCATGCGATTTTTAGGGGTGACTAATAAACGTTTAGCAATAAAGAACAGGCCGACAATGGCGACTAATACAATAAGCCCATAATCGCGGATAAAGTCAGATGATGCGATCAATAACTCGGTCGTCCAAGGAAGCTCCTGCCCCATATGCTCGAACTGACCAACAACTTGCGGCACAACCGCAGCAAGCAAGATAGCAATAACACCTATGGCGACCACTGTCAGCACGATGGGATAGATCATCGCCTGGGTCATTTTACTCTTGAGCTGCTGGCGACGTTCGGTGTAATCGGCAAGACGATTGAGCACCACTTCTAAGTGGCCCGACTTTTCGCCAGACGCCACCATAGCACGATATAACTCATCGAAAATATGCGGAAACTCAGCCATGGAATCGGCCAGACTATAACCTTCAACCACGCGTGAACGCACCGCCATCACCATACTGGCTAAACGGTCTTTCTCACACTGTTGACCAACGGCCTTTAATGCTTCTTCAATGGGTAGACCCGCTGCCACTAAGGTCGCAATTTGGCGGGTGATCAGCGCAAGCTCGGCGGTAGAGATGCCGCGTTTTAGAAAACTAAAGCCGGCAGATTTTGCCTTACTCTCTTTCTCAACCACAGGAGTAATCTCCAGCGGCATCAAGCGTTGTTCTCTTAACTGGGTGCGGGCATGTCTGGCGGTGTCGGCCTCGACCACGCCCTTTTGCTGCTTACCCGTCTTGTCTAATGCTTTGTATTCAAATGCGGGCATGACTACTCCTCTCGAGTGACTCGCAGCACTTCTTCGAGGGTGGTTTTACCCGCAAGCACCTTACTCATACCGTCGTGACGAATACTCGGTACTGATTGACGAATGTGTTTCTCAATAGCGAGCTCGCCTCGGCCAGTATGGATAAGTTCACGCACGGTATCATCGACGGTTAATAGCTCATGAATACCTGTACGGCCACGATAGCCATTATGACCACAAGCCTGACAGCCTTTAGCGCGGAAAATAACCCGCGGATCGTCAGCGGTAATACCTAACAATTCTCTTTCACGATCATCCGGGGTGTGCTCCTCTTTACAGCTTGAGCACAGAGTTCGAATAAGACGCTGCGCTAGCACACCGAGTAAACTCGAAGACACAAGGAAAGGTTCAACCCCCATATCTTGCAGACGAGTAATGGCGCCCGATGCGGTATTGGTATGTAAGGTTGAGATAACCATATGACCAGTAAGTGACGCTTGAACCGCAATCTGTGCAGTTTCAAGATCTCGAATTTCACCAATCATCACCACATCAGGATCTTGACGCAAAATAGCACGTAAGCCACGAGCGAAAGTCATATCGACCTTAGTGTTAACCTGAGTCTGACCTATGCCTTCAAGCTCATATTCTATCGGGTCTTCAACGGTAAGAATGTTGGTGTCTTTTGAATTCAGCTCGGTAAGACCCGCGTATAGCGTGGTACTCTTACCCGAGCCTGTCGGACCGGTCACCAAAATAATGCCGTGAGGTCTACGGATAAGTTCATCAAACTGATGACGTACAGACTCGGTCATACCGAGCTGCTCTAAATCTAAATTACCCGTATTCTTATCAAGTAGACGCAGTACCACTCGCTCACCATGACTTGATGGCATGGTAGATACACGCACATCGACGGCGCGACCGGCGATACGCAGCGAAATACGGCCATCTTGCGGTACCCGTTTTTCGGCAATATCGAGACGCGCCATAACCTTGATACGTGATACCAACAGAGATGACAGCTTACGATTAGGTTTAAGGACTTCTTTCAAAATGCCATCGACACGGAAGCGAACAATCAACTGCTTCTCATAGGTTTCGATATGAATATCGGAGGCTTCTTCTTTGATGGCTTCAGATAATAGTGCATTAATTAACTTAATAATCGGCGCATCATCATCACCCTCTAGCAGATCTTCAGTTTGCGGTAGTTCTTCGGCAAGAGTGAACAAGTCCATCTCATTACCGATATCTTCCATCATCTGCTGCGCTTCAGAAGAGTTTGCCTGATAAGCTTGTGTCAATCGCGCCTCAAAGGCAGCGTCTTCTAGCTTTATCAGTGGTAACTCTTTACCGCAGTAGCGGCGCACTTCCAGCAGGGCACTCAGTGGCGTGCCTTGAGTATAATATAGCGACAACTTGCCTTCATCATCGACAGCAAGCGCAACCTTAAAGCGATGGGCAAAGGCAAACGGCAATCGCTCTTTGCTGCTCGAATGGAAGACTTGATCGGCTTCTTCCTCAGACACCAGCCCAAGCTCACTCGATACTTGCGCTAGCTCTTCATCGACCGGAATTTGATTATCATTCATCGCTTGAATCTTTATCCGTACCAGTATGTTCTAACTCTGTCGACTGCTTATCCACTTCAGCAGCATCGGTATTCTTACTGTCTGAAATACTCTTAAGTGTCGGATCGGTTTGACGCATCTTAGTATCTAAGCCTTTACCTTCTTTGTAACGGTTAAGTACTTCATTGACCTCTGGTGGTAAATAATCAGCCTGATTCCACTCTTCGAGGATTGGCACATCGGTATTTGGCATCAAGTTAACGCCGCGCTCTTGCTGTTCAAGCTGTAATGCGCGGAAGTAGTTATACTTACGCCCTGCAATGCCTTCCATGGTGATACCGTCACGAATAATCGTCGGCTTGATAAACACCATCAAGTTGGTTTTTTTCTTACCACTCGAAGACGACTTAAACAGATGACCGATAATTGGGATATCGCCTAAGAACGGTACCTTCTGTACCGACTCTTGCACCTCTTCTTTAATTAAACCACCTAGCACCACGATCTGACCCGAGTCGGCCATAACCGTGGTGGTTAAACGGCGAGTCGCGAAGGTTACGTCGACACCCGTTTTGCCGTTAATACCTGACACTTCCTGCTCAATAGTCAGCTTAACGGCGTTACCTTCGTTAACCTGAGGGACGACTTTAAGCTTTACGCCGACCTCTTTACGTTCAACGGTTTGGAATGGATTACTGTTACCGTTACTGGAGTTTTGGCTACCGGTCAAAATCGGCACTTCGTCACCGACGATAAACGAGGCCTCTTGGTTATCTAAGGTAGTGATAGATGGCGTTGCTAATACGTTTGACTTGGTATCACTGGAAACCGCTTGGATCAAGGCACCAAAGTCACCCATAGCCACGCCCCATGCCATACCGTTTACCTTGCCTAGCGCCTGTGCCAATAGCGTAATGTCACCACGGGTATCAGGGTTCTCGGTACAAGTGCCGTCGTTACAAACGGTAGAACCTTCTTCACCTTGTGCTTGCCAAATACCAGCACCAATTTCACCAATGGTAGGGCCTAGATTATTAAACTGGGTACCACCGCCAGCTTCTGTGGCCCACTGCACACCAAAGCCAACATCATCACCTTCAGCGACTTCGACGATAATCGCTTCAACCAATACCTGTGCACGGCGTATATCCAATTGATTAATGACACTCTCAATGGTGCGCATCTGATCAGGCTCGGCGCTAATCACCAAGGCATTGGTATCGGTGTGAGCCATAATATTAATTTCGTTACGACGTTTGCTGCCGCCACCTTGTGGCGCGCCCTTGTCATCAACAAGCTGCTCAGCAAAACCGGTTAATACTTCAACTAAATCTTCAGCCTTGGCATAACGCAGGTAGCGCACCTTGGTGTTACCTGTGGTTGCCTGCTCTGCATCGAGCTTCTTAATGAGTTTAACCACACGCTCACGGCTCTTCTCATCGCCACTGACAACTACCGCGTTAATACGCTCATCGGCCACCACTTTTGGCGCCTGACCTGGCATCTGTGCCTGATTCGCAGTAGAGCGATAAAGGGTATCGATGATACGTACAATTTCACCCGCAGAAGCGTACTCAAGCCTTACCACCTCAACGGCAGTATCACCTTGCTTATCTACGCGGCGTACGATTTCAACTAGCTTATTCACTACGGCCGCACGGCCAGAGATCATCAATACGTTTGAAGGGTCATAATTAACAACGTTACCACCGCCAGCGTTATCATTTAGCTGGCGCAATAAAGGGGCAAGTTGCTTGGCCTCGGTGTTATAAAGCGCGACGATACGGGTGACCATCTCATCACCGAGTCCTGGGGCACTATCATCGGCGACGCGAATTGATGCGGTTTTAGCATCTTTATCCTTGATCACCTTGATGATGTTGTTGTCCATTTCGACAACAGCATAACCGTAGACTTGTAAAACATTGAGGAAGAATTGGTAGTACTGTTCGTCGTTAAGAAGATCATAACTACGGACGTTAATTTTACCCCGAACGGTTGGATCAACAATAATAGTCCGTTCCAAGTTTTTACCAACAATGTTGATAAACTCTTGAATATCGGTGCCTTTAAAGTTAGCCGCATATTGCTCAGACCAAGCAAGCTGAGGAGCTAATAAAGATGCCCCCATAACCATACCGGCGATTAGCCTGCGTCTAATCCGCTTATTATTCATTGCTATTCTTCCCCTAAAACCTTCCGTTGCGGCAAACTCAATTGGTATTACTGCAAATTCTATTGTTATTTCCCGCTGCGATTACTCTGGCAGACTAAACATTATCTCTATCAACTGACCATCACGCTCAACCATTAAGGCGACTTCTGTCATCTCCGGCAGCTGCGCCATGACTTCTAATGCCTGCCCCATATCGGTCAAGTCATAGCCATTAATCGATTTAGCTAAATCATTCGCTTTAAAACCTGCTTGCTTAAATAGTTCACGATCTTTACCCGGATTGAGACGGTAACCCGCTAGCTCTCCACCGCTCTTAACCGGTGAAATAGACAGATAATCGGTGATCTTACTCGGATCGGCTAAGATCTCTTCGCGAGACTGACTTAACTCAGCAGCCACGGCACGATTCTTACGGTTGTCGATAGTCTTACCTTTAGAAACGCTCTTGGCTTTTTGCAAGTGCTGATTAGCCGCGCCGTTAGTATTATATTCTAGACCATCTAACATCAAGGTCTCGTAGCGACCGCTATTAGTGATAATAATTCGGTCGGCGTAGACCTCTTTTAACGAGGCCGACGTGCCTCTGATCTTGTCACCTAAACCGTAGGTATCTTGGCTACCGCTTGAAGCAATAACCGCTAAGCCTTTCTGTTCAGTAGTCGATGCTACTACGCCAGTCAGCTGGATAGATAAAGAGGTTTTAGGGGCATCGGTAATGATCTCTTCAACCGGAGCGGCTTTAGGCTTAGCACCCGCGGCATCAGGCTGACCAAAAAGGGAGAGTTGTTGTAAACCGAGAATGTTGACTTGACCGCTAGCATTGCTTGCCACAGGAGTCGGCACCCAGCGTGTGGCAGCTGAGTTATCTGGAACTAACTTCCAAGTAATTTGTGCTAACAAATATAGAGCGATCAATAGCCCTAGGCCAAATACCGCCGTACTGACTGGTTTTTGAGGCACTCCAGCCGCTTTAGTTAAAAATTTATCGAATAAATCCATATTTAAGTGGACCCTCTTTGCAGGCCTCTGTTCTGATTATGATAATTTAGCAAATCCTGACTCATGCTAACCTACACTGCTTTTGGCAACAAGCCCATAACTGCAGCAATGTTGGCGATAATTGAGCAGATATGCTAACTTTACGCGCCTAAAAAGGGTGTGAAGCCTGCCACTATTTTACCAGCGAGAAAGTAAAGATTTGTATATTACTGCCGAGCTTGTGAGCTTCACCCAGCATTTTAATTTAAATTAATCTAATCACTGGAGTCGCTCATGAATAGCAACGAGCAACAAGCCATTCAAGTAAGGCTTGATAAATGGCTCTGGGCCGCGCGTTTTTATAAGACGCGAGCCATCGCAAAAGAGATGATTAATGGTGGTAAAGTACACTATAACGGCCAGCGCACGAAATCGAGCAAATATGCCGAGGTAGGTGCCACCATCAGATTAAGACAGGGCTATGACGAAAAAGAGATTGTCATCGCTAAACTGTCAGAATACCGTCAAAAAGGGTCGATAGCACAAACCCTTTATGAAGAGACACCGCAAAGTATAGCCAAACGAGAGACCTATGCCGAGCAAAGACGTTTGAATATTCTTAATAACCCCGCTCCCGATCAGAAGCCGGATAAGAAGCAACGTCGTCAGATCATGCGCTTTAAAGAAAGCTAAAAATTGGAAATCCGAAATGAACGAACAGATGAACAAAGATAATTTATACCGCTACCTATTTGAAAATGCCAGCGTACGCGGTGAATTGGTACAGCTACAAAGTAGCTACCAAGAAGTACTTGCGGCACACGAATACCCATTAGTTATTCAGAAGCTATTGGGCGAGCTAATGGCTTCAACGTCACTACTAACCGCAACATTAAAGTTTAGCGGTGACATCAGCATCCAACTGCAAGGCGATGGCCCGGTATCGTTAGCGGTAATTAACGGTAATAACCTACAACAGCTTCGTGGCGTATCACGCTGGGACGGCGAAATTAGTGATGATGCCAGCCTGCAGCAGATGTTTGGCAAAGGCTATATGGTAATCACCCTAACCCCTAATGACGGTGAACGTTACCAAGGTGTAGTTGGCTTAGATAAAGAGACCTTAGCTGAATGTTTAGAAGACTATTTCGAACAATCAGAGCAGCTACCGACTAAGATCAAGTTGTTTGCCGACACTAAGCAAGCCGCAGGCATGTTTCTGCAAGTATTGCCAACCGACGGTAACCACAACGAAGAATTTGAACACCTATCGATACTCACTGAAACCGTTAAGCAAGATGAGCTATTCACTCTTGAAGTCGAAGAGATATTACACCGCTTATACCACGAGGAAGAAGTGCGTTTATTTGAGCCTGTAGCAGTCACATTCAAATGCACCTGCTCAAGAGAGCGTAGTGCACAGGCGATTCGCACCGTAGCAAAAGAAGAGATCTACTCAATTCTTGCAGAGTTAGGCAAGGTAGAGATGGGCTGTGAATATTGCAATAGCAAGTATGCCTTCGGCGCAATCGACGTTGAAGCTATCTATGCCAATGCAGCAAGTAGTGACGTTACTCAATAATTATTGAGAGCGGCAACCTAAATTAAAGGCGCTCATTGAGCGCCTTTTTTATTCTAAACTTCGCCCTCTAAATACTCAAAAACTTCAAGAAAAGTGTTTTCACTTCACTTTTTTGTGTTTTTTTTGATCTTGCCCACATATTCATATCTGCATACGTTACAATCGCCCTAAATAAAAGCTGGCACTATAGATCAGCATCTAATTCTGACCTCACTGATGGAGACCTTACCGATGGCGGATGGATCAAACCGCGAGTATCTTAACCTTTCAACAGGCCAGCTTGTCGAGCTTGCGTTAGCACGCGGGGAAGGCGAATTGACCGCAAATGGCGCTTTAGTTGCAAAGACTGGTGAACGTTCAGGTCGTTCCCCTAACGACCGCTTTATCGTCAAAGAGCCGGGCTCTGAAACCGATATCGAATGGGGCTCAGTCAACAAGCCTTTCGAAGCCGATGCGTTTACTGCGCTTTGGAACCGAGTTGAAACCTTTCTGGCAGATAAAGACACTTTCGTATCGAACCTCGAAGTCGGTGCGAGCAAAGAGCACTACCAGCCAGTAAAAGTCACCACTCAGTATGCTTGGCACCAACTATTTGCTCGCAATCTATTCATCGTACCAGAAGAGTTTAACGCCGCCGACAAGCCCGTGTGGCAGATCATGAATGCACCCGATTTCGAGTGTGTTCCTGAGCGCGACGGTACTCACTCTGATGCCACCGTTATTATCAACTTCGCCGAACGCAAAGTGCTTTTAGCAGGGCTTAAGTACGCTGGTGAAATGAAAAAGTCGATGTTCTCGGTACAGAACTTTCTGCTACCCGCTAAAGGCGTACTGCCGATGCATTGCTCGGCAAACGTCGGCAACGATGGCGATACCACTCTGTTCTTCGGCCTATCTGGTACGGGTAAAACCACTCTTTCGGCAGATCCTAAGCGCTTCCTTATTGGTGATGATGAACACGGCTGGGCGCCCGGTGGTGTATTCAACATCGAAGGCGGTTGCTACGCAAAATGTATCGACCTAAGCCAGAAGAACGAACCCGTTATCTGGGATGCCATCCGCTTTGGTACCGTGCTTGAAAACGTCGTGACCGATGAAAATCGTGTTCCTGACTACAGCAACTCAACACTGACTGAAAACACGCGTGCAGCATATCCTCTTGAGCATATTGCGCAGCGTAAACTGGATAACTGCGGCGCAGAGCCACACGCGGTTGTGTTCTTAACCTGTGACGTTTCAGGCGTATTACCGCCTGTATCTAAGCTCACTAAAGAGCAAGCGGCTTATCACTTCTTGTCGGGTTATACCGCTAAGGTGGGCTCTACTGAGATGGGGTCAACAGCCGCGATTCAGTCGACGTTCTCTACCTGTTTTGGTGCGCCGTTCTTTCCACGTCCAGCGGGTGTTTATGCTGAACTACTGATGAAGCGTATCGAGTCTTTTGGTAGCCAAGTTTACCTCGTAAACACTGGCTGGACCGGCGGTCCACATGGCATTGGTAAGCGTTTTGATATCCCAACGACCCGTGCCATTGTCGATGCCATCGTAAGCGGTGAGCTAAAAGATGTTGAGACTGAGTACCTAGAGAAGCTAAACCTTCATGTGCCGGTTGCAATTTCAGGCGTAGACAGCAAGCTGCTTAACCCAATCAACACATGGGAAGATAAGGCTCAGTATGCCGAGTTTGCTCAGCATCTTGCCGACAGCTTTAAGGCTAACTTCGAGAAGTATCAGGTACCAGATTCAATCAAGGATGCTGGCCCTAACGCTTAATGGCGTGATGCCTAGCACTCAATCTTGAGCGTAGCTCACATTAGAGATGACATTAGAGATTGCGTTCGAGAATAAAAAATCCCAGCCTAGGCTGGGATTTTTTATTGCCTAAGACCAAGCGGCGTAACCTACTTATAAATAGCTAAAAATATCAAACAAACCATCTTCCTCTCCAACCTCAATATGTAAAGCCTCGCAAACTTAAAGTAAAGCATGCTTGACTTATAATTGATAACCCTCTAAAGTTTAAGTCAAGCTTACTTTACATTAATAGAGTAAAAGACACGCAATACATAAGGAACTGTAACCATGAAGATCATCGAAGCTATCTGCGCCAAGGGCCTGCCAAAGCGCGACCTTAAAAATGCCAATCGAGTTAATCTGCTTGCGCTCTTTTGGGTCCTCACACTAATGATAAGCACCTTTTTAAGTGAGAATGAATTACTAAACAGCGGGCTATTAATCACCTTAGCATTTTGCATTCATACGCTTATCGGTATCGCCATGTTGGTATCCTATCGCCACTTTCTGGTACAACTCGATGAGATGGAGCGCAAGGTTCAGTTAGATGCACTCGCTTTGTCTGTAGGGGTCGCCATTATTAGCTTTTCCAGCTATTCAATATTGGAAAATAGCGCTATTGTGCCGCCTCTCAATGCTGCATATCTCATTGTGTTAATCGCTTTGACCTATATCGTTGGCATTATTAAAGGAAGGATCAGTTACCGATGAAAAACCGTCTAAAAGTGCTCAGAGCCGAGCGCGACTGGACTCAAGCCGACTTGGCTGAAAAACTAGAGGTGTCGCGCCAAACCATCAACGCCATAGAAAAGGGCAAATATGATCCGAGTCTACCCTTAGCCTTTAAAGTTGCTCGGTTATTTGAGATGCCAATTGAAGCCATTTTTGAGGACGAAACTGAACTCACCATGAGTTAGACGAATGACATTCAAGCACGACTTGATGCATGGTCTTCCCAAAATGCACACTATAGGTAGGCCTTAGGTTTCTCCCCGAAATCTAAGGCCTATCCATATCTGCATAAGATCACCCAAGCGCATATTTTGAAACAGTTACGCAGTTGCACTTATCGATATTTTATTGAAAGATAACGGCCTAATAATAATTAAAATAGCTAAAAATGGGTACCCGACTATGCGCTTAACTTCCCTATCGGCCATCGCCTTATTGGCGGCCAGCACCAGCGGTTACTGTTCCGCGGCAGCTCAAACAAGTACGACGCCTCAACTAGCAAACACCTATATCAACGATGAGATTTTGCCGCCGCTCACCTCTTGGCACGGTGGCAGTGAATCTCTCATCCTAGCGGCAGATTCAAAATGGGCGACACCATTTGAGCAAAACGGCCTTAAGACTAGCCCGAGCTATGATGAAACCTTTGCCTGGTTAGACAAACTGATAGCCGAGAGCGAGATGCTTAAGAAGGTGAGCATAGGCAAGAGCCCACAAGGTCGTGAGATCTGGATGATTGTCGCCTCCAAAGAGGGAGCGGAAGACGCAACTGCTTTAGCAAGTAATGGCAAACCGACCTTGCTAGCACAGGCAGGGATCCACTCAGGGGAAATTGACGGCAAAGATGCCGGCATGATGTTACTACGCGACATGGTGTTTAATGGCAAGGCTGAGCTACTTAATAACGCCAACCTACTGTTTGTACCAATTTTCAGTGTTGATGGCCATGAACGCTCAACTGAATATAACCGCGTCAATCAGCGAGGCCCGGTTAACATGGGCTGGCGCACCACAGCGCAAAACCTCAACCTTAACCGTGATTATGCCAAAGCCGACACGCCCGAAATGCAACATATGCTGCGAGCCATCAATATTTGGCAGCCGGATCTCTATATCGACGTGCACGTTACCGACGGCATCGACTATCAATACGACGTCACTTTTGGCTACAACTTAGCCCAAGGACAAAGCCCTGCGATCTACAATTGGCTAGAGAATAGCTATCGCCCAATGATTGAGTCTGCACTGTCTGAACAAGGTCACATTCCCGGTCCTTTAGTGTTTGCCATAGACAATACCGACATCACCAAGGGAATGTCATTGTGGAACGCAAGCCCGCGCTTTTCTAATGGTTATGGCGACGCTCGCCACCTACCCACAATTTTGATTGAAAATCACAGCCTAAAGCCCTTTAAGCAACGGGTGCTAGGTACTTATGTGATGCTCGAATCCAGCCTTAAAGCGATAGCCGACGATAGCACTAAGCTAATATCCGCCATTCAGCAGGACAGGTATCGATACTCACCTAGAGTGACCCTCACTTGGCAACAGGAGCAGCAAGCACAAGGCTGGGATTTTAAGGGAATAGGTTACACGTTAGAACAAAGCGCTATTAGTGGTAACGAGATTGTGCGCTGGAATGGTGAGCCACAGCTTTACCCAAACTTGCCCGTTATTGGTGGGACTAAGGCCGATATCAAAGTGAGCCGCCCAGACGCTTATTATATTCCACCGCAGTGGCAAGAGGTGATTGAACGCTTAAGTGTTCATGGCATTCGCATGACCACGCTAGATAAGCCTGCAGAGCTTAAGCTGCAGCAATATCAATTTACCAACCCAAGCTTTAACAACAGTGATTATGAAGGGCGTCAACAGGTCAAGGCCGAGGTCACTAGCCACGGGGTCGATGTAAAATTGCCTGCGGGTACGGTACGTATCGATACCAAGCAACCCTTAGGCGATCTCGCCATCTTGCTGCTGGAGCCGCAATCGCCGGATTCACTGTTCCAGTGGGGCTTCTTTAATCCAATATTCACCCGTACCGAGTATATTGAAAACTACGCGGTAGAGCCGTTGGCGGCAAAGATGTTAAAGGATGAGCCAGCACTACAAGCCGAGTTTGATAAGGCACTTAACGATCCGGAATTTGCTGCCAACCCTAGAGCCCGGTTACGCTGGTTCTATGAGCGTAGCCCCTACTTTGATAATCAATACCTAAAGTACCCAGTGCTTCGTGGTTTATAGCGTTTAAAGCAAAGAACCCAGTTTAAGCTGGGTTCTTGGGTTTTGTTTTCAGCCCTAAACCACCTACTTCAGTAGGTGATTATCATCAATTAAGCTTTACCTGAAATAAAACGAATGAAAGTTATGGAGTAGGCTATGTTTAATGGCTTATTAGCACACCGACTTTTTGTTGAAGAGAAAGTATCCATGAAGGCTCGCTTATCGCATCCCTGCGACACATGGCTTATAAGCTCATTTAAACATATCCACGTTAGACTCAGCGATACAGTTAAGCTTTGCTAGAAGTGCTGTGCAAGCTTCTAAATCAGGGATGATTTAGCCCATGTTTGAATAAAAGGCCTATAGGGATATATTTGCGGCGTCTTGCTAAAGCAGGATAGGAAAGCTCCCTTCTAGGGAGTCTGCTTTGTAACATATGGGCAAAGCCACCTTCTTCAGAAGGTGGATTCTTTACTTATTACTCAAATTTGGGCTTAACTTACCAGCATTAGCCTCTAGGTGCTGTTTTTAAGGCTTTTTAGTGGCTGATATCGCGTAGGTTAACGGCAGGCGCTGGCCCTGTTGCTCAACAAAATAGCGTTGACGTTGTTCAGTGCCTTGCGGCAATTCCACCTCTACCGTTTCTTCAGTTAAGCCTTCGAAACAGTTGTAGGGGCTAAAGGGGAATTCATTGAAGCTGTTTACCTCAAGGCCAGCCTTGATGAGCGCATTAATCACATCGGACAACGAGTGCGACCAACTCATAAAGGTATTGGTATCGTCATTAGCGTTCTCGGTATAGGTCACTTCATCCTCTACGTCTGGCGCATCTTGGTGAAAATAGCTATAGCCTTCAAATACCGCCTGAGCAGGATGGAACTCCACCATATAAAACTGACCACCAGCCACCAGCTTACTCGCGATAACTTGTGTCCACTTATCGAGATCCGGTAGCCAAACAATCGCACCGTAGGAAGTAAACACCAGATCAAATTGCTGTGCTACACGTTCTGTCACGCTATAAACATCGCAGCAGATAAATTCAGCATTCAGTTCTGCCTGCTCGGCAAGCGAGCGAGCTTGAGTGATAGCCGCTGATGATAGATCGACGCCGGTAACATTGGCGCCCATCCGAGCCCACGACAAGGTATCCAAGCCAAAGTGACACTGAAGATGCAGTAGGCTTTTACCTTTTACCTCTAAGTGAGCCAGCTCTATCTCTTGCAGTGAACTCGCTCCCTTAAGGAAACCTGCGACATCATAAAACTCAGACATCACGTGAGTCTGTACACGCCTATCCCAGCCTTGTTGGTTAACCGATAAATAATCCATCTCTGTTTCCCTACATAATTTTAAATCTTAGATTCTAGGCTTGAGCATTAGTAGGTTCTAGGTTCTAGGTTCTAGGTTCTAGGTTCTAGGTTCTAGGTTCTAGGTTCTAGGTTCTAGGTTCTAGGTTCTAGGTTCTAGGTTCTAGGTTCTAGGTTCTGCACTTTCAGCCAAGCCTTTGAGTAAATTAACTAATAATTGCACTTCCATCATAGTAAGTGAGGAAATTTACTACTAAGACAGCCAGCAACACAAAGATAACACATTCAAAACAATTAGATAACTTGTTGGCATGGTTACTGCTTATTCAGAGACAGATAAACATTAAAAGCAGCTTTGTTAAGCCTGCACTTAGATCTTGAGACGCTTAGACCTTAAGATCAAAATAATAAAAGGAAGTTACCCGATGAAATCAACCTCAACTCTGCTTGCCACCGTTATTGCTATTTCACTTTCCGGCTGCATCATCAATGTTAACGGTGCCAGCGCAGGGCCACTCAACCACCAGAAGAAACAATTACAAATTGATGCCACTCACATCGAAAGCTTAGTCGCCGAGACTGGCGCAGGCGATCTCAACATTCAGGGTGTCGAAGGGCTGTCGCAAATCATGGTTACCGCCGATATCTACACCTATGGCGATATCGAGAGTAATCTCAGCCTCAAGCAAAACGGTTCTAAAGCCACACTGATTGCCGAGTTCGATAGCAGCATTAACTTTCAGCGCTCACCCTATATCGATCTCACCATACAAGTTCCCAGCAGCATGATGCTAGATATCGACGATGGCTCTGGCGATATCGAAATCAACAATGTTCAGGCGAATATTACCTTAGACGATGGCTCTGGCGATTTGTGGATCAAGGGCGGTCACGACCTCAATACCCAAGATGGCTCAGGCTCTGTTGAAATTAGCAACACCACAGGCAAACTCACCTTAGAAGATGGCTCTGGCTCTATCACTCTTTCAGGCATTGGCGGCGATACCCATATTGACGATGGGTCAGGCGACTTAAACGTTAACAACGTCAACGGCCGCGTGGTCATTGACGATGGTTCTGGTGATATCGATGTTGATAACACTCTGGGTTTAAGCATTATCGAATCCGGTTCAGGTGATTTAAGCGTAGATAACATCAACGGCTCAGTCAGTATGCACTAAGTTTTTCGTATAAACGCCTTCCCGGCGCAGGGCTTGTTGCCGACTAGTGTGCCTAGCGGTCAGAGATCCTGACTACAAGAGCACTAACGTCAACAGTGCCCTGCCCAACTAATTGAATAAGAGTGCCTTATGAATAAAGTGAAACAGCTTTGGAAAGATAATCGTCAGCTAGTGCTATTCATTGTTTTAATGTCTGTTTGTAGAAGTGCTATCGCCGACTGGTACACAGTACCGACTGGATCTATGCAGCCTACGATTAAAGAAGGCGACCGTATTGTGGTAGATAAGATGGCTTATGACTTACGAGTGCCCTTTACTCAAATTTCATTAGCTACAACGGGTGAGCCAGAACGGGGAGAAATTGTCGTTTTTGAATCAAAAGCCGCGGATAAACGCTTAATCAAGCGGGTAATAGGCTTGCCAGGGGATAAAATTAGCTTAAGTCATGAAGTCCTATTTATTAATGGCAAGGCGTTGGATTATTCACTAGTAACCAGTGATCAGCGTGAGCTGATCGCCACAGAAAATCTTAATGGCTTATCCCATAGCATCCGTATTGAAAAGTATGCCAGCGATCAGTTAAGCAGCTTCGAAACGGTGACCGTCCCCGAGGGGCATTATCTGGTCATGGGCGATAACCGCCGCAACAGCGCCGACTCACGAGTGTATGGTTTTGTGCCTAGAGATGAACTTAAAGGTAAAGCAACCAGAGTCGCATTCTCTCTGGATGATGAAAACCACTACCTTCCTCGAGAAGAGCGGTTTTTCACTAATCTATACTTGGATTAAATCGCTGATTGTAAGCTCATCGGTGTCTGTAATAGCACTTGCACAAGATAACGTTGCACCAGTGACTATTCGACTCATCCCTCGATCAAGGCGAGCTTCTTAGTTCTAGGCCATCTCTTCAATGCTATCTCACGCTTGAGCGCATCGGAGCGACTACCCACGGTTTCCGAGTAGGCCAATGTCAGTGGCCCCTTGCCTCGTAGGTATTTAGCCGACTTAGCACTGCCACTCTGGTGCTCGGCAAAACGCCGAGTCACATCTGTAGTCACCCCAGTATAGAGATGACCGTTAGCGCAGCGCACCATATACAGAAACCAAGTCGGCTCTGTTTTTACAGCCTCTAAGGCGTTTGTAAGCTCAGAGCGACTTACAGGCTCATAGCGATCTGTAAGCTCAGGGCTACTTACTGGCTCAAGGCTGTTAGTCTCCGGTATTTGAACAATATCAGCCATTAACGGCTAGCACCCTCTGTCATTTTGCCTTGTTGAGTCGCCTTATCATCTAAGCCTAACAAGCCAAGGAAGAAGGCATACTCTTTCGCCGTATCATCATACTGGCGATAACGGCCACTCTTGCCACCGTGTCCCGCTTCCATATCGGTATCGAACAGCAGCATATTATCATCAGTCTTAAGGTCTCGCAGCTTGGCGACCCACTTAGCAGGCTCAAAGTACTGCACTTGCGAGTCGTGTAAACCTGTTGTCACCAACAGATGCGGGTAAGCTTGGGCGCTGATATTGTCGTAAGGGGCATAGCCAAGCATGTAGTCGAAATAGACTTTTTCATTGGGGTTGCCCCACTCGTCATACTCATTGGTAGTTAGCGGAATCGACTCATCGAGCATAGTGGTAACTACATCAACAAACGGAACATGTGCCGCTACGGCAAAGTAACGCTCAGGTGCCTGATTGATAACCCCGCCCATAAGCAGACCACCAGCGCTACCACCAGCGGCAACGACCTTATCTTTAGCGCCATAGCCTAGCTCTGTAAGCGCCTTGGTGACATCGATAAAATCGTTGAAGCTGTTTTGCTTATTCAACATTCTGCCATCGTCATACCATGCTCGGCCGAGCATCTCAGAACCTCGTACATGAGCTATGGCGTACACTACACCGCGATCCAGTAGGCTCAAGGCTGATGAGCTAAAGTCTGGCTCTACGGTATAGCCATAAGAGCCATAACCATATTGATACAGTGGATTAGTGCCGTCCTTGTTAAACTTGTCTTTACGATAAACCAAGGTCACTGGCACCTCTTTACCGTCACGCGCCTCGATAAACAAGCGCTCGGCTTGATAAGCATCGGCATCAAACTCACCCAGCACTTTTTCCTGCTTAAGTAGCTCTCGCTCATTTGGTTTAGCCAGCGCATATTCATACACAGACTCGGGCGTGGTTGGACTAGAGTAATAAATTCTTAGCTTGTCGCTTTGCTGGTTAGCGTTAATATCGAAGCCAACCACATAGGCTGGATCATTAAAGGCCAGCTCAAACTCTGCTTGACCATTAAACGGATAGACACGAATGCGGCTAATGCCTCTCTCGCGGGTTTGCACCACCATATAGTCGCTAAGCAGCAACACATCTTCAATACGAGAGTTCAGATCATGGGCGATAACATTTTGCCAAGCACTCTTATCCGCAGCTTGGTTAATCGCCACCTTCATCAAGCGAAAGTTGGTCGCCTGCCAGTTAGTCAGGATGTAATAGCTGTCGCCTAACTTAGACACCGAGTACTCATGCCCCTCTTCTCTAGGCAGCACGGGCTCAAACTGACCAAGGGGCTGCTTCGCATCGAGCATACTGACTTCGCTGGTCACCGTACTTTCGGCATGCAAGACAATAACCGACTCATCTAGCGATTTTCCTAAGCTGATATAGAAGGTGTCATCTTGCTCCTCGTACACAAGCACATCTTCTGATTGCGCCGTACCTAACTTATGGCGGAATACTCGATAACCCAGCAGAGTCTGCGGATCTTTGGCGATATAAAATAGGTGTTGATTATCGTTAGCCCATACGACACCACCATCGGTCCCCTCTAGCTTGTCGCTCATGAGCTCGCCAGAAGTTAAGTCTTTAAAGTACAAGGTATAGATGCGACGGCTTAATAGATCTTCACCAAAAATGACCTTGGTTTCATCTGGGCTCACCGACACCCCGCCCAAACCATAAAAATCCTTTCCCTCTGCACGTTCATTCACATCCAGCAGAATTTGCTCATTATCACTCTCTAACGCGATTTTACGGGCGATAACTGGGTATTCGAATCCCTGTTTGTAGTAGCGGTAATACCAATGTTGATGCCAGAAGTACGGCACACTCGACTCATCTTTATCTAAACGACCCACCAGCTCATCAAACAAACGCAGCTTAAGGTCGTTAAACTGTTTGAACTCTTCTTTGGTATAAGCATTCTCTGCGTTTAAATGGCTGATAACTTTTGGAGCTTTGCGATCATCATCTCGCATCCAGTAATAATCATCGACACGAGTGACGCCGTGAAGCGTCATGGCATGGGAAATTTTGTCGGCTTTAGGAGGCTCAACGGGCATTTTTGGGGTCATGTTATTACATCCAAGTAGCAATACAGCGCTCAGTGTGAGGGGAGAAATCAATTTCATTAACGCATCCTTGTGCAATCTCAATCGAAGTAATCCGTACTTTTAACTGGGGAAACTCATTAATGGCTTTCAGGTGACAGTTTTTGAACCATCTCGCCATTTTTACGCCCCAGCTTGTCATTTTATTTAAATAGGCGCAATATTGCGCCACTTGGTCGATTTGTTAATCAATCCATTAATATTCAGCCAAGTATAATTCTCAGGGCGGGGTGTAACTCCCCACCGGCGGTAAGTTATGGTGTGAATGTTGATCCCACTGTAAAAGCCCGCGAGCGCCTAGTTTACGCTATTAAATATCAATATTAATAGCTGCGAATATTAACTAGGGTCAGCAGATCTGGTAAACACTCCTTATCAATGACGCCCGTCACCGATAAGGTTGCACCTACTCCAGAGCCGACGGTAATGGGTACTGAACAAAGATGTTAGTACGCTAAGTCCGGATGAAAGAGAATATAAGATTAGGCGAGTAATCCATATGGCTACCATAGGCTTTGTGGTGCATTTTGCTCAGCTCTTATTATGCATATTTCTCTAAGCCAATAGTGTTGGCTTAAGTTATGTGTCATTTTCTATACGCCCTGATTCTGGTCACCCCAATGTCGTATATTAAGGATGTTATCCATGAATCAGTCTTTACTTGCCCCATATGGCAATGCAATCGAACGTGTTAATGCAGCACTAACCGCACTTCGCCAAGG
This sequence comes from Shewanella halifaxensis HAW-EB4, assembly GCF_000019185.1. Lineage (NCBI taxonomy): Bacteria > Pseudomonadati > Pseudomonadota > Gammaproteobacteria > Alteromonadales > Shewanellaceae > Shewanella > Shewanella halifaxensis. Next base: position 5,089,599 of record NC_010334.1, read on the forward strand.
CAAAGGTGTGTTAGTTGTTGATGATGAAGATCGTGAAAATGAAGGCGATCTGATCTACTCGGCAGAAACACTCACCAACGAACAGATGGCACTGCTTATTCGCGAGTGCAGCGGTATCGTTTGTCTCTGTTTGACCGACGAACGTATCGAGCAGCTACAACTTCCACCTATGGTGAGTGACAATAATAGCCAATATGGCACCGCTTTTACCGTGAGTATTGAAGCCAAACAAGGTGTGACCACTGGCGTATCTGCAGCCGACCGTGTCACCACTATCAAGACTGCTATTGCCGATAACGCTAAGCCTGATGACTTAGCACGCCCTGGCCACGTTTATCCATTGCGCGCTCGCCCTGGCGGAGTGCTAGAGCGTCGCGGCCATACCGAAGGCACTGTCGATCTAATGAAGCTTGCCGGACTTAAGCCTTACGGAGTGCTTTGTGAGGTGACTCTTGTCGATGGCACTATGGCTCGCCTACCTGAAATAATTGAATTTGGTCAGCAGCACGACATGCCAGTACTCACTATCGAAGATATCGTTGCCTACCGAACAACTCAGTAACCACTCTGAAGATACCAGCAGCCGCAACAGACTGCGGCTGCCATCCAGCCCAACCCACAAACACTAACTTATACCCACCTGGCATAACAAACATCACACTAGAATCTTTGATTTGGTTGCGGTTTGATGTATTTTGCTAAATCCGTGATCTATATTCGACTTTAATGAACTCACTGAGACTCCCTATAATTTCTACGGTTATTATCTAACGATCTTTTTTGTTCATCGTTCCCAACTAAGCCAAAATGCTGTCCTGTGGAGGGTCACCATCGAATGCTTCCCGTATTAAGCCGACTGAGCTTAAAACAGAAACTCTTTCTATCGGCATCATTACCTATGTTTATCTTGGTACTTTTGGCAGTGCTGAGTGCAACAACATTATTTAAGCAATACCAAGATGCCTCAAGCAATGTGCTCACCACCAATGTGACCCTAGGCATAGAGAATGTTATCTATGAGCTCCAGAAGGAGCGCGGACTCTCGGCGGGATATCTCAGTAGTGGTGGACGTGCGTTTAAACAGCGTTTAGAACAGCAGTGGCTCAATACCGATAGAAAATTTCAAGAGCTGCTTCAAAGCTCCGCATTAGAGAAAACTGTAGAAACCGCAAGCAATGACGCAGAGCTTTTTCATGCCCTACAAAATCAGCTCAGTAAAGCCAGCTTAGCACGACAACAGCTAGAGATTGCTCGGCAAAAAGTACTCGAATTAAACACACCAGAATACTTCAACTTCTACTCAGGACTCACCCAAAAACTCATTAACTTTGTCTCGCTGTTACGTTTTAAGAGCGATAACTCGTACCAAGTACTAGTGCAATCTGATCTGATCAATATGCTCAAGATCCAGGAATTGGCGGGGCAAGAGCGCGGGCTGGTCAATAGTTTGCTTGCGGCCCCAACATTAGAGCCTGACTCTTTTAAACAGATAGCCCAGGTTAGGGGGCTACTCGACAATGCGATTACCAATGCTTTTTCGGTCATGACTCCAGATAACCGCAATAGTTTTAGCGAATTGATGGACAGCCAAACAAAGCAACTTATCTCCAGCTACCGAACACAACTACAGCTACAGGTTAATCTGGTTAAGCAGGCAGAGCTCATTAGTGATCTGTTCGGTTATGGTGGGCTGAGCTATAACTTTAATGCCTACCTCACCACATTAAACCCAGCCTATCTCTCTAACTTTCGAGAAAATTACTCCACCTTAAGAGTTGCTCTCGAAAATTTAAATAACAATCATAACCTTACGCCAATACAACAAGCGTTAGTCAACAGCATTGAGCAAACCGCCACAAACTACCAAGAGTATGTCACTGAAGCAGAGTTAACGCAGTTACCCACTTCAGGTGCAACATTAGAGCTACAGGCTCAAAATACCACCCTGCATGACAGCCTAAATCAACTACAGCAACAAGCCCCAATCATAGATAGCGAAACATGGTGGAACACAGCAACGGCGGGGGTCGATGCGCTACATAAGATCAATACCCAACTGACTGAGAGAATGGCGTACCAGAATGAGGTCGAGAAACAACAGATCCGCTCCTATCTGTATATCAGCATTGTTGCGGGACTACTCTTCTTCGGCATCGTCTACTTAATCGGTAGATGTATTGGCAATAATCTGATCAATTCGGTAAGAAGCATCGTTGATGACGTCGAAAAACTGGCAAAAGATCCAAGTCTTGTATTAGATCTAGAGGTTAAGGGCAAAGATGAACTTGCACAGATAGCAGTCGCGGTAAACCAGATGGTATCAGAGCGTATGAAATCAAAACGCGCCCTACATCAAGCCTCTGCGGTGTTCCGCCACTCGGCCGAAGGAATTTTAGTTACCGATGCCAACAACCGCATCGAACTCGTCAATCCCGCCTTTACCAAGATTACCGGCTATAGCTTAGAGGATGTCAAAGGCAAGACACCAAACATCTTAAACTCGGCCCATCACCCGCAGAGTTTTTACCAAAAGCTATGGCAAACACTAATCACTAAGGGGAGCTGGGAGGGTGAGATCTGGAATAAGCGTAAAGATGGTCAAATCTATCCTGAATACCTTAAAATCTCCGCCGTAAAGAATAGCCAGAATGAAACAATTCAACACATTGGTCTATTTTTAGATATCAGTAACAACAAGCAGTATGAGCAAGACCTTTGGTACAAAACCAACTATGACTCATTGACTAAACTCCCTAATCGGCACCTGTTCTCCTCAAGGCTGCAGCAAGCTCTCGATACTGCGCAGAATACCGATAGCCAAGTTGCCATCCTCTTTATCGATCTCGACCACTTTAAGTTTATTAATGAACTTCACGGTAACGCCGCGGGTAACAAGGTGTTAAAACAGTCGGCAGCAAGACTCGAAGCCGTGTTAGGGCCCGATGATTCTATCGCCCGTATTGGCGGAGATGAGTTTGTGATTATCGCGCCACAAACAGGCAGCGTTGGCACCGAGCTATTAGCCAAAAAACTGAGTGATGCCCTATCTAAGCCTTTCATGATCGGTAATCATGAAACCAATATCTCCTCCAGCTTCGGTATCGCCTTCTATCCAGAAGATGGTCAAGACATTGAGACGCTACTACACAACTCTGAAACCGCCATGTACCAAGCTAAACGTGACGGTCGAGCCCATTACCAATATTTCTCTCCCGAGATGAACGTTGAGATGCTAGAGCGGATGCACCTAGAGCAGAGGTTACGTAGAGCGGTCAAGCAATCGGAGTTTTACCTTGAGTATCAACCGGTCATAGATATGCGTAACGGCGCGATAATCAGTGTCGAAGCCCTTATCCGTTGGAATGATCCAGAGTTCGGCGTTATCTCACCACAAGCTTTTATTCCAATAGCCGAAGAGGCGGGGTTGATCGAGCCCTTGGGAGAGTGGATCCTGCACCAAGCCCTGTCCGATCTTGCCGAATTACACTCTCAAGGGTTGATGCTCAAGATGGCTATTAACGTGTCAGGACGCCAATGCATTAACTCCAAGGACGTCAGCTTTTACGACATACTCAAAGACGCCTTATCTAAACATGCCATCTGCGCTAAAGATCTGCATATCGAAATCACCGAGAGCATGCTGATAGAAGACAAGCCTCGCTGCCTGCAGACCCTAGAGTCTATCAAACAGCTCGGTGTCGATATCTATCTCGATGACTTTGGTACCGGCTACTCGGCACTCAGCTACCTCACCCAATGCCCTATTTCGGTCATTAAGATCGATAAGAGCTTTATCGATAATGTACTCAACAATCCGTCTGATGCAAAGTTGATCAAAGCAATTGTGATGATGGCGCAAAGCTTAGAGATGCCACTGGTGGCAGAAGGGATTGAAACCGTTGAGCAGTGGCAATTCTTACACAGCCTCGGCTGTGACTATGCCCAGGGCTACTTAATGTCTAGGCCGCTCACCAAGCCGCAGCTGGTTGAGTTTTTACAACAAGCGAAGCCATTTCAATATCTCAAGTTAGCTCCAGAACTCAGCGCAGTGTAGCCACACTTAAACTAGAGATCATAAAAGAGCAGCTAGGCTGCTCTTTTTTATGATTTATTTTTTAAACAAGCGACTTATACCGCAGCACTAGTCATTACACTCGCCGACTCTTCAATCGCCATCTGCGCCAAATCTTTATCTACGAAGAATAGCGCCTTACCATCTTCACCCACTAGGCGAATTTTATCGACGATAGATTTGAATAGTTTCTCTTCTTCGTGCTGCTCTGACACATACCACTGTAAGAAGTTAAAAGTAGAATAATCTTGGTTCGTAAAAGCCGCATGAGCCAGTTCGTTGATCTTCTTAGTGATCAATTGCTCGTGCTCATAGGTGTACTCAAACAAAGCAAGCAGTGATGAGAACTCAGCTTGTGGTGCTTCGATAGTCCCAAGTAAAGGCATACCGCCAGTTTCACTCACATAAGTAAACAAACGATGCATATGCCCCATTTCCTCTTCGGCATGAGCACGCATAAACTTAGCTGCGCCTTCAAAGCCTTTATCTTCGCACCATGCGCTCATCTGTAGATACAGATTAGAGGAGAAGAACTCCATATTGATCTGGTCATTTAACTGGTCAATCATCTTCTGGGCTAACATATCAATTCCTTAGGGCTTTCGGTTTGTGGCGGTTATTGTTATCAAGCTAGCTAGTAATTGCAATAAAATTTACTTAAGTGATTGTTAAATAAATAATAATGGTTTTCATTTACAGAGTTTTAAGTTACCGTGGATACGATTATTTTTAACAAAATAAACCAGTTAGATCAGCCTTAAAGGATAGAGCCCGCCTATTAGTAGTCGTTAGATGCTTATTACTAATTGCGACCCTATTTTAACTGTGTTTAAAAACTGCCGCGCAGATCATAGCCATCTACGTTCACCATGGCATAATGCGCTATATTCGTTTTTACTTAACGTTCCGATTCACGTCTCAAGGATAGATAGATGCAGACTCATGCAGATCCATGTTCGCAACCTAGCCTAATGCATCCCGATCAGGCTATCGTTAAATTACTAGAACAAGTACAACCCATCACAGACTCAGAAGTCGTGACACTGCCACAGGCGCTAGGTCGAGTACTTGCTGAAGATCTTGCCTCGCATATCGATCTTCCTCCTTTCGATAACTCGGCAATGGATGGTTATGCCTTTAATCTTGCCGATCTCAGTGTTGGCACACCGCTCAAGCTAATAGGCCAATCTTTTGCGGGTCATCCGTTCACGGGTAAATGCATCAAAGGTGGCTGCATCCGCATCATGACTGGTGCACCTGTACCCAGTGGCTATGATACGGTGCAGATGCAAGAAAAAGTCAGCGCTGAAGGTGAGCAGATCACCATTGAAGCGCCAAAAATGAAAGGCGCAAACGTACGCTACCGCGGTGAAGAACTTAAAAGCGGCACTAAAGTACTGACAGCAGGCACTTTAATTGGTGCAGCCCAGATGGGCGTGTTAGCTACGATTGGCGCAAGCCAGCTACGCGTTAAGCGCATTGTTAAAGTCGCATTTTTCTCAACCGGTGATGAACTTCGCCCAGTAGGTAGCGAATTAGGACCGGGTCAGATATACGACTCTAACCGTTATAGCATTCAAGGCCTGCTTAGCCGCGGTAATATCGAGTGGATCGATCTTGGTGTTATCGAAGATGACAAAGAAGCCATTCGCCAAGCCTTTAAAACGGCTTCAGAATGCGCCGATATGGTGCTGACCTCAGGTGGAGTATCAGTTGGTGATGCCGACTACACCAAACAAATTTTAGATGAAGAAGGTCAAATCACCTTCTGGAAACTAGCCATCAAGCCGGGTAAACCGTTTGCCTTCGGCCATTTAGGTGATGCTGTTTTCTGTGGACTACCAGGCAACCCTGTTTCATCGATGGTGACTTTCTACAAACTTGTTTGGCCACTACTCAATAAGATGCAAGGCTTACCTCAGGTTAAGCCCGTGACACTGAAAGCCACACTCAAAGGTGAAATTCATAAGTTCCCGGGTCGAGTCGAGTATCAGCGTGCCATCTTAAGTTATAACGCTCAGGGTGAAGCCGAAGTCGCGCTAACTGGCGGCCAAGGTTCTGGCATGCTGACATCGATGACCCTAGCAAACTGCTTTATTATTTTGGAGCAAGATTGCGACGGCTTAAGCGATGGCAGCCAAGTGACTGTGGAACCTTTTAATAGCGTGCTTTGCTAAACTCTGCACAGCCTAAATATGAGATCAATTTGATGTCGACCGAACAAGCAGCAACAGATGAAATTTTGTCTGATGCAGAAATATTGCGTTATAGCCGCCAAATATCGATCAAGTCGATGGACTTTGAAGGCCAGGAAAAACTCAAGCAAGCTAAGGTGCTCATTATCGGTGCTGGCGGTTTAGGCTGCGCCGCTAGCCAATACCTTGCAGTAGCGGGAGCAGGTTCAATGACCTTAGTCGATTTTGATACCGTTGAGATATCTAATCTTCAAAGGCAGGTTTTGCACCAAGATGCCAATGTCGGACAGGCTAAAGTAGACTCTGCCAAGCAAAGTTTAATGGCGCTCAATCCACACATTCAGATAGAGACTATCAATGCGGTACTCGATGATCATGAGATCGATGCATTAGTTGAGCAGCATTCGATAGTGATGGACTGTACCGATAATGTAGCCGTGCGTGAGCAGCTTAATCAAAGCTGCTTTAAGCATAAAAAACCACTAATTTCGGCTGCGGCAATTCGCATGGAAGGCATGGTTACTGTATTTGACTATCAGGATAAAACCCCATGCTACCACTGCTTTAGTAAGCTTTTTGGCGAGCAACAGCTTAGCTGTGTCGAGTCTGGGATCTTAGCACCAGTGGTTGGTATGATCGGTTGTTTGCAAGCGGTTGAAGCCATCAAGATGATTGCTAATATGGGCCAGAGTTTAGCCGGTCGTATTTTAATGATCGATGCGATGACCATGGAGTTTCGTGAGATGAAACTGCCGAAGCTACCGAGTTGTTCTGTCTGTAGCTAGTCAATTCCTCTTATCGTACTCTTGTCGCAATCATATTTGTTTGCAGATAAATTAATAAACGCAACCCTATGGTTGCGTTTATTGTTTAAGAGTAAATATTGAGCAATAACCAGTATAACCGCTATTACTTTGCCGCTAAGCTCGCTTCCCTTAACTTACTACTTTGCCCCCAGTATTGAGCAAATTCCTGCAAGGTCATCCCCGATTTATTAGTCAACTCTGCATCACACTCCTGACTGTATAGCTGTTTTACAATCTCGAACTCAGCCTTAATTACCGCGCCCATCATTGCGGTATTACCACGCTTATCTTGAAGGCAGGCATTCGCCCCATGTTCAAGTAAAGCTGAGGTTGCCTCGGCTTGGCCATTGTACGCTGCAACCATAAGTGCGCTATAACTTTGATAATTACGCTGATCGACGGGGAACCCCGCTTCGATAAAGTGATTTAGCACCTCAATATCCCCCGCTCTTGCTGCAGCGAAAAAATAATCGATTAACAGCCGAGTCTGATCAGTTTGACTCTCAACTTGTGACTCAAGATGTTTATCTGACTTTTCAGTTTCCAGCGCGATAGCCTGAGCCTTACTGGCACTTAATGTAGCAGTTAAAATACTTACTACTAAAGACATCAACAACAGGGAAAAAGTTTGTTTCAATGAAAATGAACGGCGCATGAACTCGACCTCGATAACAAATTAACGTTTTCTTTTTAAGACTTTCGATTGAAGTTAAGACTGCCCGTAAGGCGCACTCTAAACTGGGCAGAAAAGAGCAAAACACGCCTTACAGGACTTACTCGGAAACCGTTAACGCTAGCCCATTAAGCGTTAACCTATAGAGTTCGTTACTAGTTAAATATTGGCGCGTTTTTTCACTTCATTTAAATCCCCCGCTACAGCTTGAGTTAAGCGCTTACCAAATTCCTTATCAGCCTGATAGAAATAACTCAACATTTGGTGTTTAACATGACTGTCTTGCACCTTGCCTAAATCAGCTGACAGGTTTGTAATAAGGTCTCGCTTATCTTGTTTGCTCAAGCTACGGTAAAGCACACCCGCCTGAGTGAAATTATCTTGCTTAGTAATAACAGCTTGTTGCACAGTGCCCGACAGTGGCGTCTTTACAGCACGGTAGCGACTATCTTCTGCTAGTGTAAGTTTAGTGCTGGGCTGATAGTTAATATCAGAGCTTGTATGGCCATAATTAGCTATCCCTTCTTGATTGTGATTCATCACAGCCACTTTAGGTTGGTTAATTGGCAGTTGAGATAAGTTGGCACCTAAGCGATATAACTGAGTATCGGCATAGGAAAAAATACGCCCCTGAAGCAACTTATCTTCCGAAGGTTCAATACCGGGAATCAAATTAGAAGGTGCAAATGCTGCCTGCTCAGTTTCCTGAAAGAAGTTTGCCGGTACACGATTAAGCGTCATGGTTCCCACTTTAGTCTCTGGCACATCAAGCCACATTTTTGTAGCATCGAGTGGGTTGTAGTTGAACTTGTTCAAATCCTCTGGGCGCAATACCTTGACCATAAGATCCCATTTTGGGAAATTACCTTTATTGATCTCACTATAGAGATCTTCTGTTAGATGATTAAAACTTTGACCTTGAATATTAACCACTTCATCAGGTCTTAACCCTTCAACGCCTTGCTGGCTTTTCCAGTGAAACTTTACGTATTTAACCTGATGCTCATCATTAATAAATTTATATGCATGTACTCCCCAACCGTCCATTTTACGGTAGCTAGCAGGGGTGCCTAAGTTGGTATAAACCCAAGTCAGCATATTTGTCGCCGTGGCTTCATGGCTAAAGAAATCAAAAAAGCGGTTTGGATCTTGTAGATTAGTAATAGGTGATGGCTTAAGTGAATGCACCATATCTGGGAATTTGATCGCATCACGGATAAAGAAAACTGGCAAGTTGTTCCCTACGAGATCCCAATTACCTTGATCTGAGTAAAAACGAGTCGCAAAACCTCTAGGATCGCGCAAGGTTTCAGGCGAACCTTTTGAGTGAATAACCGTAGAGAATCGTACAAAAACGGGAGTAACTTTACCTTTTTCAGCAAACGGCGCTGCCAGTGTTAATTCACTCAAGTCGCTACTGGCAATAAACTCGCCGTGTACACCAGTGCCTCTGGCGTGAACGACTCGCTCAGGGATCCGCTCACGCGCAAATCTTTGTAGTTTTTGGATCAACTGGACATCTTGTAGAAGTACGCTGCCATTACTACCAGCCGTGATTGAATTTTGGTTATCTCCTACCGGAGCACCATTGTCACGAGTTAACGTGTCAGCCTGTGCATTAACAACGACTAAGCTCAACGATAGGGCTAAACCTGCCTTTTTTACTATTTCCATGAGTATTCTCTTAATTAACAACGCACGCTCTTTCTGCCCAAAAACAGTGTGAGCGATAATCACGATTAAAAGAAACGGTCTTTATCGATTGAATGCATCGTAAAAATCTATTGCACAAGTGTTAAATATTACCAATTAGCTCTAAAGTAGATGAATTATCCAGTAAAATGTTTCTTTACGCTTAGCCAATGAAGAGTATAGTTACTGATAGTTACAATATGTATCAACTCGCTAACGCTATACCTGAGATGCTAAAGAAGTATTTTTACTGCTAACTTCTGTGCTACATGAGTTAATAAGGGATCGGTATGCCTTTACTCATTCGCCTTGAATTAAGCATCAAAGAATAGCTCTGAGTTAACCATCTTCCTATATCGATTAGTATCAACCTCAAGCTAAATCAACTCTGTGGAGAATGATTAGATATGAAAAAGCCTCTAATAATGAGTTTAGTGATCACAGCAGCCTTGCTATTAAGCGCTTGTAATCCAAAAGAACCTGAGCCACAACTCAGCCAAAAAGATGCAGCTACACTCGCTAACCCAGCATCGATGTTTTGTATTTCACTCGGTGGCGATATCGTCGTAGAGAATGGTGAGAGCGGACAAGTCGGCTACTGTAACCTCCCTAACGGTAAACGCGTTGAAGAGTGGACCCTTTATCGCAATTCAACTAAGCAAAGCTTAGCCAAAGCTAAACACCAGTTAGCCAACCCTGCTAGTGAAAACTGTACAGCACAAGGTGGTAAAGTGGATTTAGCTACCAGTATCTGTACTTTAGCTAACGGTGAAAAAGTAGAGCAATGGACCTTATTTCGTCATGACAACAAAATAGCGGCAGACTCATTTGGTGCTCCCAACCCGGCATCTGAGTTTTGCATATCACAACAAGGCCAGCTCAATGTCGCTACTGGCATGTGTACTTTACCCAGCGGTATGCAAATCGATCAGTGGAAACTGTATCGTCAAAATCATGAGCAAGCCGTTGAAACCACTTATATCCCTAACCCTGCGACAGAATACTGTTTATCACTAGATGGGAAGGTAGATCCAATGTCAGGGATCTGTACTCTACCTAGCGGTAAGAAGATTGAACAATGGTCATTGTTCAGCCAGCATCAGAAAAACTCTAAAGATGAAGCTGGGATTTTAGATGCCCCTAATCCTGCGGCAGAATACTGTTTATCACTCGAGGGGAAAGTGGATTTAGCGACTGGGATCTGTACTTTGCCTAGTGGTGAAAAAGTCGAACAATGGGCGCTTTATCATCGAGATCATAAAGCCATCGACTAAAGCAGCGTTTAACACAAGTATTCAGGGCTCACTTTATTCGTCATATCTATATGGCAGATTTAGTGAGCCGCACGAGCACTTGCCATCAATAGTCCTTTTTCAACCCAAATAGCGACAGCAACTCCTCTCACAACGAGCTCTATCGGTGGCTCGCCAGACTCAATTGTTGGGATCTCTCCATATAATCTCTTATCATATTGCACTTGGTATAGGGTCACGGACTGCTGCCGATCAACAAACCTTATCTGCGCAGCCGTCAGACCTTGAATTGAGCAGTAACGGCCACCAACCATCTCGTTCGCATCATCGATGCGACTAGAACTCACTAGTGTAAAATCAAGCTCTGTGAAATATGCCCTTAACTGTGACAGCTGTGCGGTTTGCACTTCTAATGGCTTCATCTTGATGTGGTTTTTAGCCACCTCATCGGCAATTCTTACTCCTATATCACTCACAGCTAGCTCTCGACTGTCCCTTGCCTCTCCTTGCCTGTTTACTTCTGGATACCACTGCACGCTAAGCACCAAGAGCAGTACACTCGCCGCAAGCGCGATCAGACTTTTAAGTCGTAACGAATACCAATTGCGACTCTTCTCCCTTACAGTAGGCTCATTATCTACTGCTTCAGGCTCTTCCTTTTGCGCCATAGAAGCTGCATCTGTATCTATTAACGATGACTCAGACTCATCTATCAAATGACGTTGAATGGTTTCTACGCCTGCTAATAGGCTTTCCATCCTAGCCAGCCCCTGCCCACTCAAGGATTGAGTTTCAATATGCTGTTTAACGAGGGCTTTAAAGTTGATATCGGTGGCGTCAGTCTTTTTGGTCATCTCTATTGCCCGCCGATGTTTTGCGCCGAACTATTCAAAACGAGAGCGGCTGCTTTTAATTTAATACGGTGTAAACGTGACAAGATAGTGCCTCGAGGTTGCTGTAGCTCTTGAGCTATCTCTGCTGCGCTATACCCTTCTATAGCCCACAGGTAGAGCACCTCTCTCTCGGCAGAATTGAGAAGCTCAAATAGGTGCTCAATGAGGTTGTGCTGAATTTCAATCTCTTCCAAACAGGCTTCATCGAGTAGTGCGGGGGCATTGTCGTCTAGGGGCTCAAAATCCACCAGCTTGAGCCTGCGGCAGTCATCGATAAACTGATTGCGGATCACCTTTCTTAGATAGGCTCTTAACTGAACGGGCCGACTACTCGCCTTTAGCCAGCTCTCTATGGCCGTTTGTAATAGGTCCTCAGCTTGGGCGTTGCTTGCAGTGAGGCAAAGGCAATAACGATACAAACTCTGTAGCAGCTCTCTATCCATCCCGATTCAGTCCGCTTCTACAGCCAATCGAAAGCCACAGATCCACTGACGCTCAATCAGTTCACCTAAGAGGTTAAGATCTTGCTCCGAGTCAGCAATTTGCATAAGAGTTTGCCCTGCAGATAACCCGTTTAGCAATTGCATACGAGTCGCATCAATGACGCTAAACTGCGCCTTAAAGCGCTCTCGATGGATCAACAGGTAACTGGTGCCGGAACCCATTTGCTCAGTGAGCTCCTGTTGAGCATTATGCCTATTCCACACCTCCTGTACCGGATAATGGCAGCTAAGTAACGCTAAATCTGGACGTAACAATAAAACCGCTTGCAGCTGCGCCTGCTCACTGAGTTTAGCTAGTTGCTCTAGCGTGCAATTCGGTGGCTGCATAAACCTATCTAGATCCATTGCGTAATAGCTTTGATTCAACAGCCACTCCAACTGGGCGAGCTCAGGCAAATACAGCAGTTCTTTAAAGGCTGCATGCTGACTGACCTCTTGTGCTAGCCATTGGGGAAAGTGCTGTCCATAGCTATTCAAGTGACTGTCAATTAACGGGTGCTTCTGGCCATAACCTCTCACCAATTGCGTAAAACAGATTTCTCCCACTACCGCTTGGCAGACGGGAAAGACCAACTGCAGTGCACTCAATAACGCTTGAAAAGCATTATTGCGGTAGATCTCGACTCTATCCTGTTCTCGCTCATTGACTAACTGAGCAAGACTGTCTCCACTACCATGAGGCTCAAGAGCATGGATAAATGCAGACTGCCACTGGGCTAAGCGCATTGCTCATCACCAATACTTGTATCACTAACAGCCTTGTCACCCACACTTCCAGTGCTAGCGGCTTGTAATATACCCGCTGCTATATCTCGCTCTTGCAGTAATCGCTCTAGGCTCGGCAAGTCGCTATCCCACTCAATCATGCTAGGGATTGCACCATGCTGCTGGATATAGGCCTTAAATCCCGCCCATACACTTGGGTCAACAGGATGATTATGGGCATCAAGCAGATAGTCTCCCTTATCGTGAAACCCCGCTAGGTGGATCTGCTTCACTCGTTCAACAGGGATCGCCTCCATAAAGGATTGCAACGACTGATCGAGATTAATGCTAGTGACGAACGCATTATTGATATCGAGCAGCAGGTAACAATCGGCTTCTTCGGCTATAGCAGCGATAAACTCCCCCTCGTTCAACTCGTTGTGTCGACAGCTCATATAGGTAGACACGTTTTCTAGCAGAATCCTTTCACCCATAAAGTCCTGAGTCTGCTTAATGCGTTGGCTGATATGCATCACCGCCTCTTGGGTGTAAGGCAATGGCAACAGGTCGGCAACTTTAAAGTCATCATTGCCAGAAAAGCTGGCATGCTCAGAATACCAATGGGCGCCACATTGCTCTTTCAAGGCTTTTATCTGTCGAAGGTAGTCAAAGTTAAGGGGACTAGGGCCACCAAGAGATAGGCCGACACTATGGAAAACTAACTCAAAACGCTCACTTACGGCGTTGAGTAGGTACTGATTTAAGCCACCATCCACCAGCCAGTTATCAACCAATACCTCAAGCCAAGGTATTTTAATGGCCTCATCGGCCAATAACTGCTGAACATGGGGAATACGCAAACCTATGCCCGCGCCCGCAATACTTGATGAAAGCACTAACTTTTGGCCGGTTTAACAGCTTTAACTTCACCACCTGTTATCTTGTCGCAAGTTCCTGCTGGCACATAGATCCACTCGGTAGGCATATTGTCTTCTTTAGCCTGGCCTGCGCAGCCATGGCTACCATCTAAAGCTCCACAATCGTTAGCACCGGCTTTGGCTACACCAGCACATTTTTCCCATTCTTTGGGCTGTTCAGGTACAGCTTGTGCTCCCAGAGAAAGGCTGGCGGCAAGAATACCTGCGACGGTTACACCTACAGCTGTTTTAGTCGATTTCATATCAGAATGTCCTTTTGATTAATAAGATGTTCAATATCTATAACGAATCAAAATCGTTATTGATTGCACCATGATCAAAATTAATTCTAGTCCAATAAAAAGGCACGCTTATGCGTGCCTGATTTAAAGTGAAACTAAATTACTACAAAATGAACTTGATATAGCCTTGCAGTACTACCAAGTTAACGATATCGATAAAGAAGGCACCGACAATCGGCACCACCATGAAGGCTTGTGGTGAAGGGCCATTTCGGGAAACCAGTGCGCCCATATTCATAACCGCTGTTGGCGTAGCCCCCATACCAAAACCACAATGCCCTCCAGCCATCACGGCAGCATCATAATTTGAGCCCATCACTCTAAACGTAACAAAATAAGCAAAACAGGCCAAAACGACCGTCTGTACCATTAAGATGATCAATAGCGGAATCGCGAGGTCAAAAATTTCCCATAGCTTTAAGCTCATTAACGCCATAGCAAGGAACAGAGATAAGGCGACTGTGCCTAAGATATCGACACATTCATTATTCATCTTGTAACCGCGCGTCATCTCGGTGAAGTTAGTGATCATCACCCCGATAAATAGCGCATACACGAAGTCAGGCATCTTCAGCCAACTAATATCGAAACTAGCGACTAAGTGCCCTACCCACTTAGCCCCAGCGACACAAAGCATGATGATAAACAGCGTTTCTAACACACTCTTAGCGGTGACATTATCGATCTCTAACTGATCATAGGTTACTAGATCGGGGTGGTCTTTATGATGGTTACCACCGATACCATAAGAAGATTCCAGCTTATTCTTATCAATAAGCCTCTGTGCCACTGGGCCGCCGATGATACCGCCCATCACCAACCCAAATGTTGCGGCAGCCATGGCGAACTCTAGCGTATTCATGTTGTATTGCTCGGCAAACGTCTGCGACCAAGCAGCTCCAGTACCATGGCCACCAGATAGCGTGATAGAACCAGCAACTAATCCCATCAAGGGTTCTAAGCCTAATGCAGCCGCCAAACTCACACCCACCGCATTTTGCAAGATGATGTAAATCGAGGCAATGCCAAGAAAAATAAAGACTTTTTTACCACCACGGGCAAGCAACCTGTAACTGGCGGCAAGGCCCACAGTGCTGAAGAACATCAGCATCAGCGTGTTTTGCATTGGCAAGGAAAACGCTAGTGTAATATTCTGAAAATGAAGAACAGTAATCACTGCTGCGACAACCAGGCCGCCGATAATGGGCTCTGGGATGTTATATTTTTTGAAAAAAGGAACGTGACGATTAACTGAGTGGCCGATAAACAATACCAAGATGGCGACCAAAAACGATTCTAGTTCTCCGATTGAATATACAGTATTCATGAAACTCCTATCCGTTAGGTTTTGTAGTAAACAACCTACAAAACCAAAATTAGCCGGCTATTCTGGCATATTCATTAGGGTAAATAATATTAGCCGTGTCGGAATTATGGCATCTGGATCATGAAAAGTGACTTTTTGCGCAACAAACAACCTATTCGCTGCCTATTTGCTCAGAGTTTTCTGCTTCTAAAGCCTCCAACCGCGCTCTTTCTGCCTTAGAAATGTACTTAGGCTTGTTACTATTTTGCAGTTTAGCATTGGCTTTTTTAAGCTTGCTCATATGTTTTAAGGTGATCTTCTTAGTACGATTCATGGGTTGATATCACAAGTGGTAAAAGCTAATTATAACGGACACGACGCATAACGTCAGATAGATAGATATTAATTTATGGGGCTATTTAAATTGAATTCGACGACTAAGCATACGGTCCACTTCACGCTTAACTTTTAGCCCTAAACTCAACTTTTTCTTAGCTGGCAGTATTCGTTCATCATTCAAACTACTATGGAGTAAGCTGTTTTTTCTGTTGATGATGTCATCTTGCGCACAAATTGCTGGCTGGAGCTGGTATGCGACCACTTTTTTTGAAGTAATCATCTCTTCAAACATAATCTTATCTATCGCCTCTATTGGCTGATATTGACGGATTTCAGACAATAATAGCCCAGCCATACGGCAACTAATGATATAGCCAGCGGTACCTAGATGCTTGCCTCGTAACTTAAAGAGTTCAGCACCTAGGGCCAACTTATGATTACCTAAAAATGTTCCTTTAGCGATATGATTAAACATCTCAACTTTAATCAACTCCGCTGTTTTAGGGATCCAGCTTTCTGAACATAAATAACGGCCTGCATCCTTACCTAGATGAATGTCATCTTCGAAGATCGCGGTGTAGGGGATCGATTCATCAACTATTTGCTGTAGTAAGGCAACATGACTTAACAGGCAAGATAGCTCCCCTTTACTTAGGGTTGTATCTTGAGTCGCTATCTGCAGGCGAGTTGTTTCTGCTTCATTTAGATCCGGGGTTGTTGCATCAAAAAACTCAAACGGGATAGCTTGTGAAGAAAACTCTTGATTGATATGAGCTCGCCTTTTCTTTTCTGTTAGCAAGCTAATAACGAAACACTTCATAATCTAGCAACCATAATTCAATAGAATAATCTGCAAATGATTATAATCGAATGACAGCGTATTAAAAATCATAAAATACCGTCGAGACGGGTTAAGATAAGTCATAATAAACTTCGTTAATGCAAAGCTCACTAGCTTCAAGACACTATCTTTGCTTGTGCTTACGAGTCGCACATCTGATATTATCCACAACCTTAATAAAATGTCAGAGACAAATGCAGAATGAAAAAGATTGCTATTTTTTGCCACAACTTTTATGCAAACGGAACAGTCAAAGTTGCGTTAACTCAAGCCGAGATTTTGCAAGAAGCAGGACAAGATGTGCATCTTTTCGTTTTCGAGAATCAAGGCGACTTCCCCCCTCCCAAAAACATAACTATTCACTATGTTTTTGACTCACAGAAATCTCTGTCACTGGCGGCTCAAAAAAGAAGACTGCAACAGTGCATTCATAGTATCGAACAGAAAAATGGTAAGTTCTCGCTCTTCCTGAGCAATTCAACAGATTGTGATGTGGTCGTGGATGGATGCGACTTCGAGCCTTGTTACTATTTCTGCCATTGTGCACTTCAGCAAGAATTGATTATGGAGCTAAAACGCGGTCCGATTCACTTCTTACGCCGCTGGAAGAAAGCGAAAGCCTTAATAGGAAAGCGCATTATCACGGTATCAGAAGGCATCGCAACAGAGCTCAGAAGCACCCGTTGGTTGAAGCCTCAAAGTGTACAGGCCATATACAATCCATTTCGAATCGACGATATTAAAGCTAAAGCTATGGAAGAGGTTGACGGTCTGCCAAATGAGCCGTTTATGATCCATATTGGTCGTGTCACAAGGCAGAAGCGCCTAGATATCCTCTTTCAAACTTTGCATGCTATGCCGACAGCTCCTAGGTTAGTTTTGTTAACTAATCGACCAGAAAAGGCCCGTAAACTCGCAAGAAAATATGGCGTTGAAGACCGCATCATTACGCCCGGCTTTCAATCTAACCCTTATGCATGGATTGCACGTGCAAAGCTCATGCTACTCAGCTCTGATTTTGAAGGTTTTGGGCTCGTTATCGCTGAGGCACTAATTTGTGGTACTCCAGTGGTCAGTACAGATTGCCCTCACGGACCGAGCGAAATTTTAACAGGGGACCTAGCACAATACTTAGTTCCAAGGCGTCAGCCAGCTAAGCTAGCAGCAAAGGCCTTAGAATGTTTGGCTCATCCACCAGTACTTAACAATCCAGAGATATTTAAAGTGATTGATAGTCAATATGTTGCGGAGCAATATATAAACTTGGCTAACAATAAATAATTGTAACGCCATTATCCCAGCTTTAAATCTTTCTGAATAAATAATATGACTTACTATAAAAGAGCAAATTAATAGCCTATATTTGCACCATGACTGTAAATTAAATAACGAAAAAATGTTATGCGCAAGTAACTTTAATCGGGAGGGTATCAAAAACCACTGTTGAGCATAATTTACACTATATTTTATCTGGTATTTAATTATAATATCGCCCCTTAAATATTCTTTCGTATTCGCACTCTTTAAAACATAAAAGAGCACTTATCATCTACCCCATTGTTAAACTTTATATACCTCTATGAAAAAACACCGGTTATCCGTTATTTTAATTACTAAAAACGAAGCAGATCGTGTTGAGGCTTGCTTAAAATCTATCGTAGATTTAGCAGATCAAATTATCGTACTCGACAGTGGCTCAACCGATGAGACGGTCAGTATCTGTAAGCAGTACACCAACGACATCAGCATCACCGATTGGCCAGGATTTGGTAAGCAGAAGCAGCGCGCACTAGATAAAGCAACTTGTGACTGGGTACTATCTATTGATGCCGATGAAGCATTAGATGATGAGATGAAGCAGGCTATAACTAATTTGTTGTCACAAGACTGCATCGAAGAAACCTCGTACCGCCTGCCTTGGGGGGTCACACTATATGGCACTACCCTAAAATATGGCCGAAGTGCACGCGCCGTATTGCGCCTTTTCCAAAGAGAAGGCTCTCGTTATACCCTCGATGAGGTGCACGAAACTGTGGTACCAGCTCCAGGAAAAACGGGTAAGCTTGGCGGACTATTGCTGCATTATACCCATAGAGATTACGGTCACGGATTAAACAAAGCCGCTCAATATGCATGGCTCGGGTCACAAAAATATGCTCGTAAAGGAAAAAAATCTAAAGGGTTGTGGTTAGCTTTACTGCGCGGGATTTGGACCTTCTTCCATATCTACTTCATTCGTAGAGGCTTCTTAGATGGTAGCGTTGGCTTCATCGTTGCGATGACGTATGCACAAGTGAACTTTAATAAATATGTTGGATTATGGTTGATTGAACAAAAGCGAAGCTAATTAGCGTTCAGTAGAAAGTCAGACATAACATCATGAATAAATTAAGGTAGTTAAATATGATTGATTCAAATACACAATCATGGAAACAAAATTTAGATCAACTAAAACAACAGCATTCAGAAATCGCTAAATTAGTAGTAGGCAAGAAAGTCGCTTATATCGATATTCCCCTACATTATAATGTTGGTGATACATTAATCTATTTAGGAACTGAACAGTTTATTGATGATCACGAAGTTAACGTCATACACAGAGCATTTCAAAAAAATATAAATCACAACAAGCTAAAACAGGCCGATGTTATCATGCTGCACGGTGGCGGCAACTTTGGTGACTTGTATCTAAAACACCAAAAGCTCAGAGAGTCTATTGTAAAGCAATATCCAGACAAACAGATAGTGCTGCTACCACAAACTATTTTCTTCAAGTCTAAAGCCGCTCAAGAGAAATCTGCGAACATTTTTAGCTCTCATCCTGATGTCACCATGTTAGTGAGAGATAAAAGATCCTACGAGATTGCCAAACATTTTAGCGATAAAGTGATGCTTATGCCCGATATGGCACACAGCCTTCACCCTCTCGTTGATGCAAGAGAAGTGATCAATAAAGATACTCAAGTTAAAAGAGTATTAAATTTAAAACGCAAAGATATTGAGAGTAGTGGCACTAGCAATGAGTTCATCAAAAAAGAATTCGACTGGGTAAACATGCTAACGCTATCGGATCATATGCTACTTAAGTATTTCAAAAAGATGCAAAAACTGCCTATATTGAAATATAAATTAGCAAAAGATTGGAAGATTCAATCAGATGCATTGCTATTTACATCTTCGAACTATTTTCTACAACATGAACTCGTACACACCGATAGACTCCATGGCCTCATTTTATCGGTATTGCTAGGAAGGCAAGTCGTGATGGCAGATAACTCATACGGAAAAAATGGTGCGTATTATAACCAATGGTTATCTAGCAACCCGCTTATCAGCATGAGTAATGAACAGCGAAAGCCAACAAAATAATCTAACTGCCTATTTTTAACACTGGGAATTTATAAAGTTATTTATGATAGAAAATGATGATACGTTTAATAATTGGCCATCGCATAGGAAATCGTCGGTGACACTGCATAAAGTAAATAGCTACCAGAGATTGATCAATCGATTGATTGATGTAATCTGCCAACAAGCTCTAGAGTTTCCTCAGGGTAAAGTTGACAATGCGATATGCCTTTCTTTGGTGGTGTCGATGACACATTTTGGTCTAGATACATACGTAAAAGAAGTACAGTTACAATTCTAAAACTATCAACTTATGATCATTAGCTTATAGCTTTATATTCCTATTGAAATATATGTAACGCTTTATAGAATGCATAAAATGCAAATGAATTTAAATTTTTATATGAGATTTGGATATGTCAGTATCAATAATAACCCCAATGTACAATGAAGAGATAAATATAAAAAAGTGCTATAACTCTTTAATTAAACAAACGTATAAAAACTTTGAATGGATTATTATTGATGATGGTTCATCAGACAAAAGCATTGATATTGTAAATGATATCATTAGAGATCATTCTGACGAATTTACTATTAAGCTGACTTCTCAAGATAATAGCGGAATTTATTTATCTAGAAAAAACGCCTTAAAACTAGCTAGTTATGATTATGTGATAAGATTGGATGCAGATGATAGTTTATCTAGTAATGCTTTAGCTGAGGCGTTAGGCAAAGTTAATAATGACTTTGACTTTATATCGTTTAGAAGTTCTTTAGTTTACAATGATAAAAAAGGTAATAGACAACTTAAAAAAGTAGACAGAGCCTCAAACTATATATTGAGTAGTACTGGTCTCGACGCTTTCTCACATTGCATATATGGCTGGGGTTGGTCTGCCAATGGATTAGTCAAAAAAAATACCTATCTATCAGCTTATAATGAAGTTGATAAATACTTGAAAGGTGAAAGAGTTAACTATGCAGATGAGTTGGTGTCAAGATTTATATATCTAAAATCTAAAAATGTTTGCATGTGTGATGGAATTTATTATTATCATGACAACCCAAACTCATTAACAAGAAGTTTTGATGTAAAACTATGTGACAAACTTCGCGTGGCATTATATCTAAATAACTACATATCACATAACTTCAATTGTAAAAAGCTGAACTACCAGTCTACTAAAAATTTATTAAGAACATTTAGAACTGTTTATAAAAAATATAGTAGTTGGAAAAGCCTTTTATCTCCAAATGATAAAAAGAGATGGAACCAAACACTCAACGAGGCAACAGAACAAATAAACCTCAATCTCAGTGATTTATTTAAAGACAAATGGCAAGAGATTAGACGTATGTTGGTTTGCTATTTAATTTTATTGAAGTACAAGCGTTTCTGATATTTTACCTCGCCCTCAAGTGTGTTAAAAACTGCCATTCACAACTTAATCAAGGTATTCTCAAGCTGATAGCGACTGCACAAAGATGTAAAAGTCGCTCTCAATGACAGGATTGTGCACAACAAAGCTATTTATGATTTTTGTTATATCTTGACTGTTTGAACTGTTTCAACAGTCGATAAAACTCTACCGTTAGCTTATTAAATATGCCTAACTTGGTTTTATTTTTTCGCAGGCCAATAATTGACGCCGCGGCGCTTCTAGAGACTAGCTTAGGGTGGTAGCTATATAGCGTCTGGTTTGTTCGCCACTCATTATCCATAAAGTCATCTACTGGCTCAAAAAAACCATCGACTTGGTTAAGGTAGTTTTGCGCAGCCTGCGGAGTAATAGCATAAGCAGAGGTGCCACAAGCGCCTTTCAAGTTTGAAATCAATTTGTACTGCTCATCGATAGGCTCGATATCAACAAATTTCCTCTCAAAAACATTACCCAGTTTCACTACACCATATTTATGCGTTAATGACTCAATATTGTCTAACTGACTCTCTAGATCACCAAATAACGCTAAATTATCTTCCAGAATTAAAAACACTTCGTTATCGGCAAGGCACTGCTTCCATAAAGAGATATGACTAGCAAAACATCCCAATTCAGGGATAGTTAACTCATAACCCTTATACCTCTTGGTCTTGCGACTATCATAGAGTGAAAAAATACTATGTTGCGGATTATCCTTGATATTTTCAGCATCAAAAAAGGAAAAGGGAACCTCTTTTAAGGCTTCAGCCACCTTTTTATGTCGCTCTATAGAGCTTTTTAAACTAATAACAAAAACTTTCACTTACTAACTCTCCAGCCCTCGATTGATGCAACTGATTACAAAGCACCAATCTAAGAACTTCAAACCGTTTGATACTAATTAAATTTCCAATAACCCAGCTTTTTACGCATCTTAAGATGACGCAATAAATTCATCGGCTTAGGTTTTAGATCGTCAATACCATTTTCAATCAGCTTGTCAGTCGCGGCGAGAACACGCTCACTCGACTGACCATCTCGAAATGGGTGGATATCATCACAATAATGCTCAATTTCGGCCATCAGCTCTGGTGGATGACTCAACACTTTCTCTAATGCAGGCTCAATATCTTCAAGCGCTTCAACATTAACTAGGTGCGAGCGATTGGTCTGGTTGTTAAAAGTCACTACCGGTTTACCCTGCAGCAAGAACATAATCAAAATCGATGAGGTGTCGCATAGCATTACATCTGCAGCTTTTAGTAGCGGTAAGACATTATCCGTTTCAATAAACGTCAGGTTCTCGCTTTCAAGCGCCTTATATTTATCCACTATATCTTGGCTCATCTTAGGATGGAACTGTACCAACCAACGCCAGTTTCCTTGCTCGGATAGCGCCTTAATTTTTTCATAAACTACCGGAGCACAAGATAAACTACGAGAAAATGTTGAACAGAACAGGACTACAGGCCTATCGTCCCCCTCAATATCGTAAGGTCGCTCTAAGCCTTGTTGAAACATAGGATCCAGTGTCGGCCAGCCTGTTTCAGCAACTTTAAAAGTACCAAACTTTTCAGCAAGCCGCTCAAAAGGCAGTGTTGTTGCAGGGCCCTGAGTACAGTACAGATCAAAACAATCACGGATTTCAAAGTGATCTTCACGACCTCTATGGTTCATCTTGCCTGCGTTAAAGCCATGAAATACACCGACCTTAATTCCGGGAATAAAGCGCGGCACCACATTACCAGGAACGAATACCGCATCAGGCTGCCAAGATTTAACCTCTTCAATGGTTAACAATCGCTTCTCTGCTGCATTCAAGAAGGCTGGATCGACCTCGTTCCCCTCTAGAAACCATCGAGCCTCATCGCCTCTAGCCCAAATTGCAGCTTGCAACGGCCGTAACATTGCATATGAATAATTCTGCGCTATATACAGTAAATAACGTTTGTTGTTTGCACTCACAACAATTTCCCTCACAAACTCTTCAATGTTTATTTAACCAATGCCAAATACTCTTGAGCAATCCGTGCTGCTTGTACTTTTGCTAAAATATCGACTTCTGCCAAAGATGGTGGTGATAGCAAAACTTCATCTAACTTACTTGCTAACGCCTTAGGATCACGACGAGGTACTAAAAATCTTGCTAGCTCTCCGGTCATTATTTCCTTCGGTCCATGAGGGCAATCAGTACTCACCACAGGCGTACCACAGGCTAGGGACTCAATCAAAACGGTCGGTAAGCCCTCGAAGTCTGAGCTCAACACCAAGGCTTTGGCGTTTTTAATCCATGGAAATGGATTCGACTGGAAACCAGGAATAATCACCCTATGTCCCACCCCAAACTTCTTAGCCGCCTTTAGCGCCTTTTTAGGATTATGACATAAGAGTACCACTGGGATTTGACTCTCCATCTGCGAAATTGACTGGAACAGCACGTCATGACGCTTCTGCTTTACGTATCGGCCAATATGGATCAAATAATCGCTATCAGGGATCCCTTGCGATTCTTGCTGCGATAACGCGTTAATATCTTCAAATTCAAATGGGTTATAGATGCAGCGGATAGAGGTTGGCTCTATACGCTTTGTCTGCAAAATCTCATTGGCAATGCCTTCAGACACTGTCACTAAATGCTGCCCATTTAATGCTTTTTTTGCCCATAGCTTCTTTAAATACGCAAAAGGTCCCAACTTAGCGTGCCGTGTAAGCTCCTCCTCTACTGAGGCGTGAACCACCACAAACAACGGTGAAACCTTAGTTTTCACCATCAAGCGGTTAGTTTTATCTAAGTTAGATAAAACGAGATCAAATTTACCCACCTCTTGCTCGATACTGCGAATTTTATTGGTTAGCTTCTTGACCGCTGGAGCTAAATGCCATGAACGTTTAAGGTCTCTATCCTTACTGGCAAAACAAACATGCACAGGTAATCCATTAGGAATGTCAAACGCGACGCTATCAGTCATAACTAAGAAGTGAGGTTCGTGCCCCATCTCCGTAAACTCTTTTGCCAGCGTTAGCATCACTTTCTCTGCACCACCACCAGCTAAACTATCAATCGCGATTGCAATTCTCATTGCGAAACTCCAAATTTTTTGCGGTACAAATCAGTAATGATATTCATACCTATATCTAAGCCATTGATGCATTCACACTGAGCTAAGGCCGCCTCTAATCTACCTAGATTTTCAGCCTTGATTAATTCAATCAGTCCACCCGACATCTGCCTAGCATCGTTGTCACTTCCCACAGTTAGCCCGTTCTCTTTACAGACCTTGAGGCGATAATTTTGATCTTTCGCTACCGCTACAGCTAAGGTCGGTATCTTTAGTGCAATAGCCTGCAATAATGTATCGCCACCACTTAATATCGCGACTTTTGCGGCATCGAGTAGATCGATGAGCTCACAGTGATTCAACTCTTTTATCGCTGTCACCCCTTCGACTACTGGCATAGCATTCGGGTAATTGGGTCCATATACGACAACGCAAGGGAGCTGAGTCGCCCGATAGATGTTGGCAGCGGCACGAGCAAACTCTTCCACAATATAGCCGTGACTATTGGTATGCCCCCCAGACCCAGCATTAAACAGAATGAATCCACCAGCAGTTAAATCATACTGCTTTAAAAGTGCTGCTTGGCTATCTCGATTTGGATTAACAAAGATAGGACCTGTGACAGTCGGTTCAGGCTTATCAATTAACTTAAGTTTTAGCCTATCTAACCAGTTAATTGGGCCGATAACAAACTCAGGTTGCACAACCCAATGGCTATCTGTCACTCGCGCTCGCAATACTTTCATTCCTCTGCTGCGCTTGCGCTTATGCTGACTCAGGAAAATAACTTTTGCGCCTAATTTATTTGCATGCACCAATTGCGAGCGCCGGCCCGATGCATCAAAGATGACAAAGTCGGGTAGGAAGAAAGACATAAAGTCATTCACGGCCTTAATATTCTTGGTTGGAGTATCATCCAAAAGTGCGGCGGGATAGGGACACGTTAAGGCATAAGGTGCCTGGCGACTTAAAATAAATTGAATCGTCGCATTAGGCCAGCGCCGCTTAACCTCATCGGCAATGATCAGTGAGCGCATGTACTCACCGACCCCCTCGGCAGAAGATACAGGAACAAACAGAAATTTAGGAGCGGCTAGGGTCATTGACTCAACTTATCAAACTGCAAAGAAGCGTTATACTAATGGGCATACTAACAAATATTTATGCTTGAGGGTGACGTAACAAGAGATCTAACTGAGTAATCACCTTGTCTACATCAATCAGTTCCATCAAATGCTCGCCCTTAGCACGTGTACCCCAAGGAATATCCCCCTGTTTTTGCTCCGCGATGACTTGCTCGTAGACGCTCACAACAGAATCTAAGCAGGTATATGGGCCAGTACGCCCTGGGTTTGAGTGAGCATATAAACCAATTACAGGCGTGCCCTGAGTCACCGCCATATGCGCGGGGCCGGTATCTGGCGCTAACACTACACTCGCCTGCTTAAGCACTGCCAGCAGTTGCAGCAAAGAGGTTTTGCCCACTTGGTTCTCTAATTCTGATTTAGCCGCTGCTTGTATCTTCTCGGCAAGTTCACGCTCAAGTGGTGTTGGACCGCCACATAAGATAACGCGATACCCCTTGGCTACCGCATAGTCAGCCACCGCAGCGTAGCGCTCCGGCAACCAGTTACGCTCCGCTTTACTGGCGGCGGCGCAGATCACCAATACTCGACTGCCATCGGGGATAAGCGCCTTAGCAAACTCAGTATCTGCAACAGGTACAGGAATACTCCAGCTTGGAGTCAAATCCGTCACCCCGACAGCCTTGGCAAATCCCATAAAGCCTTCCAACACATGTGGCGTCGCCTGAGGTTCAATAGCATGATTGGTCACTAACCATTGACCTTCCTTAGCTCTAAAACGATCGAAACCAATGCGTACTTTAGCCGAGATGGCTAGTGACGCGATGGTTGCGCGCAGGGCAATCTGCATATGCAGTAACACATCGAATTTGCGTCCCTTAAGCGCTCGCTTTAAGTTGAAGTAGCTACGCCAACCTTGTGATTTATCAAAAATCACAAACTCCACCCCTTCTAGGTGTTTAAGCAGCTGATACTCAACCTTACCCAAAATCCAAGTGATCTTAAGCTGAGGGTAGCGACGCTGAATCGCCTGAACCATGGCCACAGCATGGCAAACATCACCAATAGCAGACAGCCTTAATAGGCATAGCGACTCAGCATTGCTTAAGTCTATGCTGCTCGATTTAGGGTTCTGATGGTCACTTGAAGTAGATAAGCTCATTAGTGCTCGAAGGTTATTTAGCGCAATTAACCGATCTTAATGTAGAATGCCTGTAGGTTCCACGCTTTAGCTTACAATTCTACCTATGAAGTTTAAAAAAACCGCTAAAGGCAGTATCGCTTATTGCCAACATACGCCATCAGATATCGAACCTAACTGGTTTGGTGCCGACTTTTGGCGCCAGCAATCTGCCATTACCGGCTCATCTAAAGGGCGCTATACCACTTGGTTCGTCGATGCCAGCCGCGTTGCTAGCGAACAAAACCAGTGGGTACTTCGCCACTACTACCGTGGTGGTTTGATTGAAAAGATTAGCCGTGACCAATACCTGTTTACCGGATTAGAAAAAACTCGTGCGGTGGCGGAATTAGCGCTGCTGGAAACCCTATTTGATCAAGGTTTTGCGGTACCAAAACCGATCGCCGCCAATGTTGAACGCTCGGGTCTGTTCTATCGGGCTGACTTAATCATAGAGCGGGTAGAAGGGGCGGAAGATTTAGTCGCCAGACTCAGTAAGTCTTCGATGAGCGAGCTGCAGTGGCAAACTTTAGGTGAAGCGATTGCTGAGTTCCACAATCACGGCGTTTATCACGCGGATCTCAATGCGAAGAATATTCTTATCTGCGCAGATAAGTTTTACCTGATTGATTTTGATCGTGGTGAGTTAAGAAAGCCGAATGCTCAATGGCAGCAGGCAAACATGAGCCGTTTACTGCGCTCCTTTAGAAAAGAGCTAAGCAAACTAGCAAACTTAGCATTTGCCGAAGAAAATTGGCAGCAACTGCATCAGGCCTATCAAGCCAAACTCAATCAGTAGCTTTCCTGTCAACTTAATCTCTCGATAAGCCACAGCCAAACTAAAAAAGGTCTACACAAGCTGCAGACCTTTTTTATGCTCCATCTAAACGGTATTCGCGCTAACCGTTAATAAACGACTCCACTACCTCCAACTGCTTTGTGAGCGAACCCCGGTTCTGCTCAACCACAGCCCTTGCAGCTGCGCTCGCTTGGTTATAAGCCGCCTTATCATCGAATAAATAGATCAAGCGTTCTGCCAGAGCCTCTGCTGAATCAACGACTTTTAGCGCCCCCGCAGACTCAAGTAGCTGAGTGATTTCATTAAAATCACGGTAATGTGGCCCCATCATCACAGGTAACCCCATAGCCGCAGGCTCTAGTGGATTATGGCCGCCATGGACGATTATTGAGCCCCCGACAAAGGCTTGATCGGCAGCGCCATAAAAGGTCAACAACTCGCCCATGGTGTTACCCAATACAACCTGGGTTTCAGGCAATACAGGCTTAGCCATGCTACGTCGAATAAGGGTTAACCCTGCCGACTTAATTGCTTGCGCCGCTGCGTCAAATTGCTCAGGGTGGCGCGGCACCATCACCATCATGGCATTGGGGTATTTCGCTAGCAGTTGTTGATGCGCCATAATTAACGCATCAAACTCTCCCGGATGCACCGAGCCTGCCACCCAAACCGGTTTATCCGTTGCCAGCCACTGTGCTCTGAGTTTTATTGCTGTATCGATGCGCTGCTTATCGATATTGATATCGAACTTTAAGCTGCCACAAACCGTGACTCGTTCCGGCGCAACACCCAAAGCGATAAAGCGCTCTGCAGCCTGCTGTGACTGCGCCGCAATACCATCGAGCAGCTTAAGCATTGGCGTGGTTAACTTGTGATGCTTACGGTAGGAGTCGGCCGACTTTTGCGACAAACGCGCATTAGCTAATAAGACCTGCGTCCCCGCTTGTTTAAGGTAATGGATTAGATTAGGCCAAAGCTCGGTTTCCATGATGATGCAGCACTTAGGCGCGACTTGCTTTACAAAACGCTTGGCGCACCAAGCGAGATCGAAAGGTAAATAGCAGTGTTGCACACTATTCCCAAAGGCGCGTGCAACCTCGGCAGAGCCCGTTGGGCTGGTTGTGGTGATGGTAATGCTTAACTGCGGGTGTTGCAGTTGGATCTGCTTTATTAGAGGAATAGCCGCTAAGGTCTCCCCCATTGATACCGAATGTACCAAGAGATCGGTTTGCTTTAGCGACTTAAGGCCGAATCGCTCATTCCAGCGACCACGATAGTCTTTGCTTTTAAAGGCGCGCACAGCAAGATACACCAGCAATAGAGGGCTAATTAAATATAAAGCTAAAGAATAGAGGCTACGATTCATGAAATTTGCTACTTTCTTGCGTTTTACTTGAACAATTGCGTTAATGCTAACATGATAGTTAAACCTTAACGTAATTACACATGTGTAATTCAAACAGGATTGGCATAAATAGAGGCAGTTAACGGTCAATGGCATGCCGAGTTAATAATACTGGATATTAATCATTTAGGATGAATATGAAGACCCGTGACAAAATCGTACAAGCCAGTTTAGAGTTGTTTAATGAACATGGCGAAAGAGCAATCACAACCAATCATATCGCCGCCCACCTTAATATCAGCCCCGGTAATCTCTACTACCATTTCCGTAATAAAGAAGACATCATCCGCTCAATATTCAGTCTCTATGAGCAACATCTCGAGTCTGGTTTTCAGCCCTATGTCGATAAAGAGGTCGATGTTGATCTATTAGTCGGTTATTTCGATGCGATGTTTTACACCCTTTGGCAGTTCCGCTTTATGTATGCCAACCTTGCCGACATTCTTAGCCGCGATGAAGCCTTAAAAAATCGTTATCTTAAGGCTCAGCAAGACGTATTGGCACGCTCAACCGGTGTACTAGAAAAACTAAACCAAGATGGATTTCTCGCGATTAATCCCGAAGATCTTAAGCCTTTGGCCGACACCATAAAAATGTTAGTTAGCTTTTGGATCAGCTATAAGCTCACTCAAACTCAGTCAAACATCGGCTCGATCACCAAAGAGTCACTATATGAAGGCTTATTGCGAGTGATCATGCTATTTAAGTCCTACGCCACTCCAAGTTCGCAAGCCACCTTTTTACGACTAGAAGAGCACTACCGTTCGCAAATGCTCTAAAGGTGTATCTAGGCGCATGAACAAGCTGTCATGCGCTAATTTAAGTGACTCTTGTTACACTAATTCTTTAATTTCCAGAAAAACCCTTCGAAAGTTGATCATTAGTTTAGCTAATGTAAATTCCACGTATTCCCTAATCTAAATAATCCCTATTTTAGCCTTAAAAAAAGGCTGTAGAGCCGCGCCGATTAGGGTTAAAATGCCAGCACTCCAATACTCAAAATAATGCTAATTAAGGAGAATAAAGGTGCCTAAGACCTCATTCTACGACCAAATAAATCAACAGCTTGCCGACGTAAAAGCCGAAGGCTTGTATAAAAGTGAGCGGATCATTGTTTCTCCTCAACAAACTGCAATTGAAGTTAATGGCGACCAAGTTATTAATTTTTGTGCCAACAACTACCTTGGTTTAGCCAATCACCCAGAGCTTATCAAAGCCGCTCAAGCGGGTCTGAACGCACACGGTTTTGGCATGGCATCGGTACGCTTTATCTGTGGTACTCAAGATATCCATAAGACCCTAGAAGCTAGCCTTAGCGCATTCTTAGGCATGGAAGACACCATTCTTTACTCTTCATGCTTCGATGCTAACGCCGGTCTGTTTGAAACCTTATTAAGCGCAGAAGATGCGATTATTTCTGACGCACTAAACCATGCATCAATTATCGATGGCGTACGTTTATGTAAGGCTAAACGTTTCCGTTATGCCAACAACGACATGGCCGATTTAGAAGCGCAGCTTATCGCCGCTAAAGAAGCTGGCGCACGCAATATCATGATCGCTACCGATGGCGTATTCTCGATGGACGGCGTTATCGCCAACCTAAAGGGTGTGTGCGATCTTGCCGACAAGTACGGCGCACTAGTGATGGTCGATGACTCACACGCTGTGGGCTTTGTCGGTCAAGAAGGTCGTGGTACACATGAATATTGCGAAGTGATGGATCGCGTAGACATCATCACTGGCACATTAGGTAAGGCACTTGGTGGTGCATCGGGTGGCTTCACCTCAGGTAAGAAAGAGGTGATCGACTGGTTACGTCAGCGCTCTCGCCCTTACCTATTCTCAAACTCATTGGCGCCTTCAATTGTGACGGCCTCTATCCATGTGCTTGAGATGCTTAAGTCTGGCCAGGCGCTACGTGAAGCGGTTTGGGAAAACAGCCGTTACTTCCGTGAGCAGATGTCTGCAGCAGGTTTCACCCTTGGTGGCGCCGATCATGCGATCATTCCAGTGATGATTGGCGATGCTAAGTTAGCGGGTGATTTTGCTAACCGTCTATTAACTGAAAATATCTACGTCATCGGTTTCTCTTTCCCTGTGGTACCAAAAGGCCAAGCTCGTATTCGTACGCAAATGTCTGCTGCCCACACTAAAGAGCAGATCGATAAAGCGATTGAAGCCTTTACCCGCATCGCAAAAGAGATGGGTATTATCGGCTAAAGTTAAACCAACAAGGGCTACATAGGTAGCCCTTATTGAATGACATTTATCGAGCTGCAACAGCAAGCTTGTAATAGGTTATAAGATGAAAGCACTGAGCAAATTAAAGCCTGAAGAAGGCATCTGGATGGTCGATGCGCCTAAGCCAGAAGTGGGCCATAACGATCTACTGATTAAAATCCGCAAGACCGCCATCTGTGGCACCGATGTTCATATCTACAACTGGGATGAATGGTCACAAAACACCATTCCTGTACCTATGGTTGTGGGTCATGAGTATGTAGGTGAAGTCGTGGGCATGGGCCAAGAAGTTCGTGGTTTCACTATTGGCGACCGCGTCTCTGGTGAAGGCCATATCACTTGTGGTCACTGCCGTAACTGCCGCGGTGGACGTACCCACCTATGTCGTAATACCTCTGGTGTGGGTGTAAACCGTGAAGGCGCTTTTGCCGAATACTTAGTTATTCCGGCATTTAACGCCTTTAAAATTCCAGATGATATCTCTGATGATTTAGCTTCTATCTTCGATCCATTCGGTAATGCGGTGCACACGGCATTATCATTTGATCTGGTCGGTGAAGATGTACTCATTACTGGTGCAGGCCCTATCGGCATCATGGCTGCAGCAGTATGTCGTCACGTAGGAGCGCGCCATGTGGTGATCACCGACGTCAACGAATACCGTCTAGAGTTAGCACAGAAGATGGGCGCAACCCGTGCGGTGAACGTTGCTAAAGAGAAGCTAGAAGATGTAATGCAAGAGCTTGGCATGACTGAGGGCTTCGATGTTGGCCTAGAGATGTCCGGTGTACCAAGTGCATTCCACTCAATGCTCGATACTATGAACCACGGCGGTAAGATTGCCATGCTAGGTATTCCTGGTGGTGAGATGGCCATTGACTGGAGCAAGGTGATATTCAAAGGACTGATCATCAAAGGTATTTATGGTCGCGAGATGTTCGAGACCTGGTACAAGATGGCCAGCCTTATCCAATCAGGCCTAGATATCTCTCCAATCATCACTCATCACTTCAGTATCGATGAGTTCCAGCAAGGTTTCGATGCGATGCGTTCAGGCCAATCTGGTAAAGTTATCCTGAACTGGGACTAGACTTTAGCTTGCTAAAGCTTAATCTCTAATAGTGGCTGTAATACACTTATCGTATTGCAGCCCCTTTTTATCACGACACTATTTGTTACTACACTATATTGTCACTACACCATGAACTCAGGATTCTTATGTCAGCGTTTCAACACCTAAGCGTAAGCGAACTCATTCAAATGCAGCAAACATCAGCAGAGTTGCAGATTGTCGACATTCGAGATGCTGCAAGTTATGAAGCTGGCCACATCGACGGCGCCTTTAACCTCAACAATGAGAACTTGGCGCACTATATTGGTGATGCCGATATGGATCTGCCAATCGTCGTAGTTTGTTATCATGGTAACAGCAGTCAAAGTGCAGCCGCCTATCTTAATGAGCAGGGCTTTGACGATGTCTATAGCTTAGACGGCGGTTACAGTGCCTGGCATCTAGCGCATCTATAAACTAGCACAAGGGTAACTGAATGATTGAGATTGGCAGGCTTCCAAACAGCCGAGCAGCACAGGCTCTCATTAACTACCTCAAACTAGCACGAGGATAATCGAATGATTGAGATTGGCAGGCTTCCTAACGGCCGAGCGGCGCAGGCACTCATTGACTACCTCAAAGGGCTGAACATTGATTGTGAGCTGGTGCCGACCGAGCAAGGTGTGGCACTAATGATCCACGATCAAAATCATTTCGACCGCGCTCATCGTGAATTCCAAGCCTTTATTCACAACCCCTACGACGAAAAGTATCTCGTGGCGTCATGGGAAAATGGTAATACTCAAACCAAACTCGATTACGGTAATCCAAGCCTGCAGCTCGTTAGCCAGTTTGTCACTGGAGCTGGCCCACTGACCTTATTAGTCTTTTTTGTCTGTGTAATCATCTACGGCGCAATGAGTCTTGGTTTTGCCAACCCAATCTTTGAGCAATTATCATTTTTTGGTGCAATACCCTCTGCGACCTTAAGTGAATTTTGGCGACTTTTTACCCCTAGCCTGATGCATTTCTCTGCCATGCACATCATCTTTAACCTCCTGTGGTGGTGGTATTTGGGTGGCAAGATAGAAAACAAAATCGGCTTTACCCCACTGTTTATTCTGCTCATCGTGGGCGGTACTCTACCCAATATCTTGCAGTACTATATGGCAGGGCCAAACTTTGGCGGCTTGTCGGGAGTGGTGTACGCGGTAGTCGGTTACACTTGGGTGATGGGGGTTAAGCGGCCAGAGTTAGGCATCGGCCTGCCACCTGCTTATATCGGCTTTATGCTGCTTTGGCTAGTTTTGGGCTTCACCGACATGTTTGGCTTGTCTATCGCTAATGGTGCTCACCTAGGTGGCTTACTTGTAGGTGTAATCCAGGGATTTATCGATAGTAAAACCCGTAAAATCTAACCACTCTTTAGCGCTAGTTATTAAAGCGCTAATAATTAAAGCTTAGCCCGCAATACTTGCGGGCTAATTTATCGCTTAAGGCAATCTACTCAGCCATTTGCAACACTTTCTCGACCAATTTACTAATACCTGAATGCGCTTCAACAATATCGTTCGCCAACATATAGGCTGGCGTACTCACGACTTTATGTTTTTCATCAACCACAATATCATGAACAGAAACGGCATGATGCTGTCCACCTTGTTGTTCAAAAGCTGCAGCAGTGGCCTCATCGGATCCAATAGTGCCACTCACCCCATGTCCGTATAGTTTAGGGATCATGATTGGCGAGATACAGATAAAGCCCACAGGCTTATGGGCGCTGGCAAACTGTGAAATAAAGCGCTCAACACTGGGTTCGACCGAATACTCAGCTTCAGTAACGGCAAAGTCACATAAATTCTTAGCTGCACCAAAACCGCCAGGGATCACCAAAGCATCAAACTCAGCAATATTCAGTTCATCTACCGCCTTAATGTCACCACGAGCAATTCTTGCTGATTCCACTAAAACATTGCGAGTTTCGTTCTCTTGCACTTCGCCCGTTAAATGACTCACTACATGGTATTGAGGAATATTAGGCGCGAAACATTGATAACTTGCACCCGATTTAGTGATCTCCAATAGTGCTAAAACAGACTCATGTAACTCCGTACCATCGTAAACACCACAGCCACTTAAAAGAACCGCTATTTTTTTCATTAAAAAGCCTCTTTATATATCATATTGTTTTAACAGAAATGTAATAAACCGCTTGATCAGATTAATTATCATGCTAAGTTAGGTCATCACTTTATCAAGTGAATAATATTTAACCAAGGAATGGGTTCAGAATACGCATAAAAATAAAAAGTCCACATAATTAGTTCAAATAGCTAAAATAAAACTCACTTCACACTTTTAATTTTATTAGCTATTTTTCAATAACTTAAGCTTTACAGCTTTTATTCCTCTTTTTTATCAAGATTGAGTTACCCTGTTCCATACACAGAGTTATCCACAGGCTTTGTGATATTTTTACGTGGCCGAAATTGCCCTAATATGGCATGCTAGCGCCATCATCGAACTCCGATAAATAAATACTAAACTATGCCTAAAATTGCCGACAACCCTTTAATTCTTGTGGATGGTTCTTCTTACCTGTACCGCGCTTACTATGCACCACCTCACCTAACAAATTCTAAAGGGGAAGCAACTGGCGCCGTCTATGGCGTAATCAATATGCTTCGTAGCCTGCTCAATCAATATAAGCCAACACAAATGGCTGTTGTGTTTGATGCAAAAGGCAAAACATTCCGCAACGAAATGTACTCGGAATATAAGGCGCAGCGTCCACCTATGCCCGATGATCTGCGCAACCAGATTGAGCCCCTGCACAGAATCATTAAGGCGCTCGGTTTACCTCTTGTTTGCATTTCAGGTGTCGAGGCCGACGATGTGATAGGTACTATCGCAACTCAGGCAAGTAAAGAAGGCCGAGCGGTGTTAATCAGCACCGGCGATAAGGATATGGCGCAGCTGGTCGATGACAACATCACCTTAATCAATACCATGACCAATACCATTATGGGGCCTGCAGAGGTCACAGAGAAGTTTGGTGTCGGTCCTGAACGGATTATCGACCTATTAGCCTTGCAGGGCGATAAAGCCGATAATATTCCAGGCTTACCTGGTGTCGGTGAAAAAACGGCACTAGCAATGCTTACAGGTGTTGGTTCTGTCGCTAATATTTTAGCTGCACCAGAAAAAATGCCAGAGCTGGGTTTCCGTGGTTCTAAGACCATGCCCGCTAAGATTATTGAGCACGCTGACATGCTCAAACTCAGTTACGAGCTGGCGACCATCAAGTTAGACGTAGAACTTGAGCAGGATTGGCATCAACTGTCTATTGAGCCTGCGAATAAAGACGAGCTAATTAAGTGTTACGGTGAGATGGAGTTTAAACGCTGGCTAGCAGAGGTGCTCGATAACAAAGGCGATAAAGCCACGGCCGCAGAGTCTGAAGATGATGCGCCAGCTGCAAAGCTTGATATCGAAGTTGAGTACGACATCATTCTTACCCTAGAGCAACTCGACCGCTGGATTGAAAAGTTAAAGTCAGCCGAACTGATTGCCATCGATACCGAAACGACTAGCCTAAATTATATGGAAGCTAAGCTAGTCGGGATCTCCTTTGCGGTTGAAGCAGGCAAAGCCGCTTATCTTCCACTCGCTCATGACTATATCGATGCGCCAGAGCAACTCGATAAAGCCGTTGTATTTGAAAAGCTACAACCACTACTTGAAGACGAAAACCTTAAAAAAGTTGGCCAAAACCTCAAGTACGATATCAGCATATTCGCTAACGCAGGCATCTGCTTACTTGGCGTGCAATTTGATACCATGCTTGAGTCTTACGTATTTAACTCAGTCGCTTCAAAACACAACATGGATGATTTAGCGCTTAAGTACCTTGGCCATAAGAACATCAGTTTCGAAGAAATTGCTGGCAAAGGGGTTAAACAGCTCACCTTTAATCAAATTTCACTCGAAACAGCAGCGCCATATGCCGCAGAAGATGCCGATATAACCCTGCGCCTTCATCAGCACCTTTGGTCAAGACTAGAAAAGCTGCCAGAGCTGGCCAGCGTATTCACTGATATTGAAATGCCACTGGTTAATACATTATCGACTATCGAACGCCAAGGCGTGTTGATCGATAGCATGTTGCTCGGCCAGCAAAGTGAAGAATTAGCCCGCAAAATTGATGAGCTAGAACACAAGGCTCACGAGATAGCAGGCCAAGCATTTAACTTGAGCTCTCCAAAACAGCTGCAAGAGCTATTTTTTGAAAAACTCGGCTACCCGGTTATCAAAAAAACCCCTAAAGGCGCACCGTCAACAGCAGAAGAAGTGTTGGTTGAGCTTGCGCTAGATTATCCGCTACCTAAGATCATCTTAGAGCACCGTAGCCTTGCTAAGCTAAAAAGCACCTACACCGATAAACTGCCATTAATGGTTAACGCTCAAACGGGTCGAGTACATACTAGTTATCATCAAGCTAATGCTGCCACAGGTCGTTTGTCATCGAGTGAACCTAACCTACAGAACATCCCAATCCGTACCGAAGAGGGACGCCGTATTCGTCATGCGTTTATCGCACCTGAGGGTAAAAAGATCCTCGCAGCCGATTACTCACAAATCGAATTGAGGATTATGGCGCACCTTTCACAAGACAAGGGCTTACTCACCGCCTTTGCCGAAGGCAAGGACATTCATAAAGCGACTGCTGCAGAAGTCTTCGATGTTGACTTTAGCGAGGTCACCACAGATCAGCGTCGCCGCGCTAAAGCCGTTAACTTTGGTTTAATTTATGGTATGTCGGCATTTGGTTTGGCCAAGCAGCTTGATATTCCTCGCTCCGAAGCGCAGAGCTATATCGACACTTACTTTAAACGCTACCCTGGTGTACTTAAATACATGGAAGAGACCCGTGCTATTGCAGCTGATCTTGGCTATGTATCGACACTGTTTGGTCGTCGCCTCTATCTACCTGCGATTAAAGATAGAAACGCGATGCGTAGACAGGCAGCTGAACGCGCAGCAATCAACGCACCAATGCAAGGCACTGCGGCAGATATCATCAAAAAGGCGATGATCAATATTGCCAACTGGATTGAAACTGAAACAGACGGCGAAATCATCATGATCATGCAGGTGCACGATGAATTGGTGTTTGAAGTCGATGAAGCCAAAGCTGATAGCTTACAAGCGAAGGTATGTGAATTGATGGCCGCTGCCGCAAAGCTCGATGTAGAATTACTCGCAGAAGCTGGTATCGGTGATAACTGGGAACAAGCCCACTAACTATAGCCTTTAGTAATAGCTGACAGCCTTGCTGTCAGCTACTTCCAGCCCAAGCTCACTTGCATGCAACGACTGCTATGCATCAATTTGTTAAGCCATTATCAATAAATGACTAACTTCCCCAGTAAAGCCCCATCAAACTAACCTAATCTTTCACTTACGAAAGATTTTACTATTTCATATAAAAAACGACGCATAAAACAGAAAAATATCTTTGCAACAAAAAACAAACCATAAATACAATAAATTGTTGATATGCAGCTATTAAACTGAAATTTTGCGATCAATAACTGTGTTTTTATTGAGCACACTTTGAGATATTCATCACATTATTGTACGTTTTTTACAGAAACTGTTTTTCATACAGCGGTTAATGGAGTAATATTCTCTGCGTAGGGTACAGAGGTTAAGATGTTCTATCTTTCAGACCTTTTTTTTACGTTCACTATTTTATAGTGGATGGCCAAATTATGGCGCCCCAGCAAATCTAATTTGCTGGGGCTTTTTTTCGTCTGAAATAAATTTTAGAGTAATTACTTTAAATTGAATAAAATTCGAGTTATGCTGTGTTCATTGAGCGATATCAACACAGTTTGATTGAGCTTGAGTCTTGTTGAATTTAGCTTCTCCCCAAAAGAGCTAATTTACGCCGATGGTTTATTCCGTCGGTTTTTTTTTACCTAATTCCGCTACCTTTCCTAGAAAAACGACAAAAAAAACGCCCCTTAAGAAGGAGCGTAATCTGTAGAATTAGTTTTTAGTACAGAGAGGTTACTCTTTGCCAGCTTCCGCTTGAGCAGCCGCTATCGCATCGGCTTCAATTTGCTGCATTAGCCATTCAGGCTTACACCAACCATCAAGAATACTTAGAACCTTACTCTTACCTATTCCCTTTAATGAAGAAAAAGGCTCTACCTTTACGGCGTCATCGAAGTTGCTCAATTTCTTACGCACCTCGTTGACCATCTTCATTCTGTCACTTTGACCAAGCTTATCGGCTTTGGTTAATAGCGCTAAAACAGGAATATGGCTTTCAACTGCCCACTCAATCATCTGCATATCAAGATCTTTTAGCGGATGACGAATATCCATTAGCACTACCACACCACTTAAACAATCACGCTTAAGTAGATACTCACCTAACGCCTGTTGCCACTTAAGCTTCAGCGCTAACGGTACCTGAGCAAAGCCGTAACCTGGCAAGTCGACCAGACGGCGGTGCTTATCCAACTTAAAAACGTTAATTAACTGCGTACGTCCAGGTGTTTTACTCGTTCGAGCAATTTTTTGCTCTGTCAGTAAATTCAAAGCACTCGACTTACCCGCGTTCGAACGACCCGCAAATGCGATCTCAACCCCAACGTCGCCAGGGAGGTACTCATTCAAGTGCGCAATATCTGGCGCACTAATTAAAAACTCTGCTTTACGGAAATCGATACGAGATTCACTCACAATTAACTCCAAAATTTTATCAACTAACCTTTATAAATATCGAAGAGTTGCTTACATTTTCACAATTTTGTGTAAAATATTACCCCGATCACATAAAATACATTTTATCACGCTTGCGGGTCTTCCTAGTAAGCTCAAGACAAATATTTTAATAAGAAGTTGGAACGCCATGAAAAAGTTAGCTCTTGCGCTGTCTGTTTTAGCCACAATATCTTCACCTGCAATGGCAGAAGGAAATGCTGAAGCAGGAAAAACTAAAGCCATTGTTTGTTCTGCTTGCCACGGTATCGACGGCAATAGCATGATAGACATGTACCCTAAACTTGCAGGTCAACACAGTACATATCTAGAAAAACAGTTACATGATTTCCGCAGTGCAGCACAAACTGGTGGAAAAGAAGGTCGTATGGATCCAATCATGGGTGGTATGTCTATAGCACTTAGCGATCAAGACATTGCCGATATTTCTGCATTTTATGCCAGCCAAGCAAAGAACGACATCGATGTTAAAGATATTCCAGAGCTAGGTGCACAACTCTATAAGAATGGTGACGCAACTCGTGGCATCACAGCTTGTATTGCATGTCATGGACCAAAAGGTGACGGTATGGAGCTTGCTGGCTTCCCTGCAATTGATGGCCAGCATGCAAACTATATCAAGATCCAGCTTAATAAGTTCCACGATACAAATCGTAACAACGACTTAAATGGCATGATGCAAGATGTCGCTAAAAAGCTAGATAGCTATGATATCGACGCATTATCTAAATATATATCAAGCCTTAAGTAAATATTAGTATAATCTTAATAAGATCTTAAAAAGGACGGATTAACCGTCCTTTTTTATATCATTGCATTTACGTTTACGTAAACTACTGGCAAAACACTCTTGACAGAGATCACAGATTTAGGGTTAAATGACCCCGTACCGAGATGAACCCAACTGTTAGTACAAAAATTATTTAATAATAACTTTCAGATTTCGGTATCTATGCATTTAAGATATAAGAATAAATTAACTAAATAATAATAATATTATTGAGACCACTCTCTAAAAATAATAAGAGTCGCGATTTCAGTTTGAAGTCCAGGTCGTAAGAATTTTAGTAAGGATTTGGTTAGGAAGGCCATAACGCTATTTAGCATTAAACCTTACATTCAGAGAAACAGCACCAACAAGTACGTGTTTGTAGGATACAAGCACAGCATAGGAAGCTATTGCTTAGGATGCACTTGCGGGAAGCTTGTTATCACTGGAAGATACTTAAAAAATATACAGGGATGGTTACTTAGGCGTCATTGGATGGACGAATATAAATTGTGATGTGTCTTTAAAGACCATCTACGGAAACTGTTGTCAGGATGGCGACAGGTCTAATAATAAAGTGTCGGGAAGACCATAAACTAAAAGACATGCATGGAAGCAGACTAAAAAACAAGATGGATATTGACCGGGATAGTCACATAGCAAGTATGGATACTTGAAATCAGAATTGGTGCCTAACTTGGCACTTTTATAGAGGCGACAGATTAATCTGTCGCCTTTTTTTATTTATCGCTCTACTATCTTGATTTATACTCAAATGAGTTAACTTGTTGGTTTGAAGTAAATATATGCGTAGATGCCCTCTCTGTCATAGTGGCGATACCGTTCGATTTTATGCGAATAAGAAGCGCTGTCTATATCATTGCCATCACTGCCAACTGGTTTTTGCCGATGCCAGCTCTCACCTCCCCCCTAGCGCTGAACTTCAAAAGTATCGCCTCGCCAATAACAAACAAAAACCGCTTGCGCGATTTATGCTTGACCTCGTCAGTCAATGCGAAGATGGTACTAATCCATTGCTAGGGCTTAACTTTGGCCGCACCTTAGACAGCAAGACTCTGCAAAAAATTAACGCTAGAGGCCATCAGCTTTATCAATATGATCCCAGCCAAGCGCCATGGAGTAGCCAGCTCAAACAAGAATATGACTTCATCTGCTGCTATCAAGTGTTTGAGCATTTTCGTTTTCCCTACAAAGAATGGGAACTGCTTAGCCACCTACTCAAACCCGGTGGTTGGATGGCAATTTGTACACCATTACTCAGTGAATTAAACGCATTCGATAAGTGGCACCATAAGAATAATCTGACCCATGTGAGCTTTTATCAGCGGGCAACCTTTGAGTTTCTAGCAAACAGAGTCGGTTTTAAGCTATTATTTGCAGCAAATGATCTCATTCTGGTGCAAAAACCATCAGGATCTGATATAACACGCGACCAAACTTCAGTTGTTGCATGAGCCGAGGCGCTTTTCAACAACAGAGTCTTTTAAGTTATCGAGATAAGCGATCATGTCCCGTAGTAAGAAAACGCGTAAGAGCAACGAGAATGCTCCTAAATTAGCCCCAAGAACCAAGAAGAAAGATAGAGTTCTTGCAGGCAAGAAACAAGTTGCTGGCAATAAAGCGGGAAGTCGTCATAACGCTTCGATGATTGAAAGCCAAGCTAACGGCGGCAAAGCTAAAAGCGCCGATCCGCGCCACGGCAGCAAAAAGCCTGTTCAACTGCATATCAACACAGAAGTAAAAGTTGAGAAGAAGCCAAAAGGGCCGAAACTGACTGATGAGCAGAAATTATTGAAGCTTGAGGAAGATCCAAGACTCAATAGCCTACTCGATATGCTTGAAGAAGGTAAAAACCTCAGCCAAGACGATCAAACATGGTTAAACAAACAGTTAAACCAGATTGAAGCGCTGATGGATAGACTTGGCATTAATGACGAAGAAGACGATGAGCCGAAAAACAAAAAGGCCGTTAGTGATGACGACCTATTTGATAAGTTCGAGTCTGGTGCAGATCTGTTAAAAGACTACTTCGACAAAGACTAAATTCTAGAATTAAAATGGCATCTTTATGGATGCCATTTTTTTATCCATAATCGTCACCTGTATCCCACTCCTACCAACAAGGGTTTAGTATGACAACAGCCTTTATTGTTCTCGGTGTAATAATCATCGCAGCGCTTTCAGCCTATGCGACCTACCTGCTTATTCAAGTGCGCAAACAGAAACTACTCAAATTAAAACACAAACAAGAGCAAGCCGATGCGGCCAAGGCTAAGGCGAATGAACTGCTCGACAATATTCGTTATATCGCTAATGCAATGGTAGAAGAACGCTGTGAACTGTCAGAAGGCGTGATGCGCATAGTGAAGCTGTCACAGTTAGTGGGGATCTCAGAGCTAGTCGCTAATCACTACCCAGCCACTTTTGAGCATTTTGAAGTCATTAAAGAGCATCCGATTAAAGATCAGCGCAAAGCCTTAGAAAAACAAGAACGTATGAAACTCGACTTCGCTCGGATGCGTTCAGAAAGTGAGCTAGAGGCTAAAATATTAGAAGAAGCCAAGCGACTCAGTGAACTAAAACTTGGCCCGCTACACTAAATACACTGATGCGATTGAGATGACAGGCTTTAAATAGAGCGACATATAAATCGCAGATATGACATATTTTGCTTATATTAGGGTGAGTCTGTGCACAAAATCTTCTAAAGACCACAGACATACACCTCATTTTCAGCGATATTCAGTCATACTTTGCTACGCACATTAAATTTTTACAACATGGATCAAGGTTATTCAACAAATAACCATGCATACTTCACATGTTGCTAAACTATACGCCGGAGGACACGCCTTGAAGCAGCCCACCCCAATTAGTTGGGATCAGTCAATGATCGAAAAGTACAATTATAGCGGTCCACGTTATACTTCTTATCCGACGGCCTTGGAATTCGATGACTCGTTTACCGAGGAAAAATTGCTGACTTCTATCAAGAACAGCAAGAGTGACAAACTTTCTCTTTATATCCATATTCCTTTCTGCGCCAAGCTTTGTTACTACTGTGGCTGCAATAAAGTTATCACTCGTCACCATCATAAAGCCGATCAGTATATCGAATACTTAGCAGCTGAAATCGTAAAGCGTGCTCCGCTGTTTAAAGACTATTTAGTAACCCAAATTCACTGGGGTGGCGGTACGCCGACATTCCTAACACCTGAGCAAATTCTTACCCTATCAGCACTGGTTAAAGCTAACTTTAACGTTGCTGAAGTAGGCGAATACTCAATTGAAGTCGATCCTCGTGAAATCGAGCTTTCGATGCTCGACACCCTAAAAGAAGCGGGCTTTAACCGTATCTCAATCGGTGTTCAAGACTTCAACAAGAAGGTTCAAGTTGCAGTAAACCGCGAGCAAGATGAGCAGTTTATCTTCGACCTAATGGCACGCGCTAAAGAGCTAGGTTTTGTTTCGACTAACATCGACCTTATCTACGGCTTGCCACACCAGACACCTGAGACCTTTGCTGAAACCATGCAACGCGTTCTGGACCTAAACCCAGATCGTCTATCAGTATTTAACTACGCTCACCTACCATCACGTTTTGCGGCCCAGCGTAAGATTAAAGACGAAGACCTAGCATCGCCACAGCAAAAGCTTGATATGTTGCATCAAACTATCGAGACCCTAACAGGTGCGGGTTACCAGTACATTGGTATGGACCACTTTGCTAAGCCAGATGATGAGCTTTCAATCTTACAGAATGAAGGTCGTCTGCACCGTAACTTCCAAGGTTACACTACGCAAGAAGAGTGTGATCTATTGGGTCTTGGCGTGTCTTCAATCAGCCAGATTGGCGATTGCTACGCACAGAACCAGAAAGACATTCGTCCATACTTCGAGTCTATCGATGCTAATGGCCATGCGCTTTGGAAAGGTTGTAGCTTAAACCGTGACGACGAAATTCGCCGCGTAGTGATCAAGCAGCTTATCTGTCACTTCGACCTCGATATGGCACAGATTGAAGAGAAGCTAAACATCAACTTCGAAGAGTACTTTGCAGAAGACTTGAAACTACTGCAAACCTTTATCGATGATAAGCTCGTCGACATTACAGACCGTAAGATCACTATCAGCCCTACAGGCCGCCTATTGATCCGTAACATCTGCATCTGTTTCGATGTTTACTACCGTGAGAAAGCAAGACAGCAGCAGTTCTCTCGCGTGATCTAATCGAACTTGATTAGACTCTATAAAAACCGGCTTATGCCGGTTTTTTTGTGCCTGAAAAAGCTGAAAGCCCACCTTGTCACATTTCGTTTAATTTTCATCCGTGACCTTTGATGACCGTAACGGTATATTCAAGCTCATAATTAAAACGATAATGGACTATTCATGTATAAGTACCTACTTCCCTCTGTACTGGTGTTAGGCCTAAGCGCCTGCCAAACTGCACCTACAACTGCGTCTCAGCAAAATGTCATCACCGAGCAAGTTGCAGCCAATGCTCAACTGCAGTCGCTTATCGATGCCGCCTGGCAAGTATCCCTCGATGCCAGCCCTAGCTTTGCCTACTCTCTAGG
This sequence comes from Shewanella halifaxensis HAW-EB4, assembly GCF_000019185.1. NCBI lineage: Bacteria > Pseudomonadati > Pseudomonadota > Gammaproteobacteria > Alteromonadales > Shewanellaceae > Shewanella > Shewanella halifaxensis. The sequence continues at coordinate 5,133,856 of NC_010334.1, forward strand.
TGATAAGACGGCCGCGGGCAAACTGCAAGACCTATCGCCCGCCGCACTCGAAGCGCTAAATCAACGCAAGCAACAGCTACTCAAACAATTGCAGCAAATAGACAGCAACAGCCTGAATAAAGAAGATGCGATTAACGCGCAAATTTTGCGAGACCAGTTACAAAACGATGTCGATCAGTATCACTACAAAGATCACTACATGCCTATCTCGGCCGAAGGTGGCTTTCACGCCTACATCGCCTCGATTGCTAAGGGACGCTTTGCTAAGGTTGAAGACTACCAAAACTACATGAAGCAGTTGCAAGCCCTGCCGGAGCACTTCAATCAACAAACCTACTGGCTAAAGCAAGGCCTAGCAGCTGGCATCACCCCAGCCAAAGCCACACTCAAAGGATTTGAGACCAGCATCACCGCCTTTATCGTCCCTGTAGAAGAGAGTGGTTATTTCAAACCATTCACTCAGTATCCTGCCCATTTCAGTGACGCTGAGAAGGCGCAACTGACCAAACAAGGCCGCGCCTTAGTGCAAGACACTGTGTTGCCCCAATACCAAGCCTTCTTCGATTTCATCACTACCGAATATATCCCTAACACTCGGATAAGCATCGCCACCTATGATCTTCCCGATGGTAAAGCCTTCTACGAGAACCGCGTTCGCTATTACACCACTTTAGATATGACCTCAGATGAAGTACATCAGCTGGGCTTACAGGAAGTTAAGCGCATTCGCGCCGAGATGCAGCAGATCATCGAACAGGTTGGCTTTGAGGGCAACTTTGCCGAGTTTCTAGACTTTTTAAGAACCGATCCACAGTTTTACCCAAAGACCGCAGAGGAGCTACTCAAGGAAGCCGCCTTTATTGCCAAGAAGGCAGATGCCATGCTACCAAAGTATTTCGGTAAGTTGCCGCGCCAGCCGTACGGTATTGAGCCTGTACCTGCCGAAATTGCGCCTAAATACACCACGGGGCGTTACTCAGGCTCGAGTCGCGATGACGAGCCGGGCTATTACTGGGTCAATACTTATGCCCTTGATAAGCGCCCACTATACGAGATGGAGGCACTGACCCTACACGAAGCCGTACCCGGCCACCACCTACAGATCTCCCTAAATCAGGAGCTAACGGATCTGCCGAACTTCCGCCGTTACAGCTATATCTCGGCTTTTGGTGAAGGATGGGGCCTCTATTCTGAATACCTAGGCTTGGAAGCTGGCTTCTACCAAGATCCCTATAGCAACTTTGGTCGCTTAACTTATGAGATGTGGCGCGCCGCACGCCTAGTGGTCGATACGGGCATGCACGCTAAAGGCTGGACTCGCCAACAGGCTATCGACTTTATGGCCAGCAATACCGCGCTATCGATGCATAACGTCAACACCGAAATTGACCGCTACATTAACTGGCCAGGACAAGCCCTGTCATACAAGATTGGCGAGCTGACGATTAAGCGTCTTCGCGCTCAGACTGAAGCCGAGCTTGGGGGGGACTTCGATATTCGTGCCTTCCATGATGCCGTACTGGCCAATGGTTCCGTGCCTATGTCGATTCTAGAGCAACTGATAAACGACTTTATCGCGCAGCAAAAAGCCACTATCTAATCTGCGATTACAGTAATATCAATCAGTATAAAGATAAGGCCGCAATCGCGGCCTTTTTAATCGGCTCTTTTTAAGGCTAGAGTCTGGCTGAACAAGTTTGCTACACTGCGGCTAACCCAACCGATAATCGAATAGATACTGTTTATGTCGATAGCTAGCGAAGCCTATATGCCAAATCAAACCACAACCCGCTTTTCATCAGAACATCACCTTAATAGTCCTGAGCAAAAAGTCTTCTGGCAGCAAGTGACGCAATCGAGCTTTAAGACTCATGACGACATCACTTTAGCCTACGCCCGCATTACTCACCCAGACAGTATCGGTACCATAGTCATCAGTAGTGGCCGAGTAGAATCCTATCTGAAATATAAGGAGCTGATGTTTGATCTTTATCAGCGTGGCTACAGCCTGTTTGCACTGGATCATCGCGGCCAGGGCTTATCGGCACGCACAACAGCCAATCCACATCAGGGGTATATCGACAAGTTCCAGCGATATGTCGACGATTTCGCCGAATTTGTCACTAAGATAGTCAAACCGCATTCAATGGAAAACTACTATCTGGTTGGCCATTCGATGGGGGGAGCTATCGGTACGCTTTATCTAAGTCAGTATCCAGCGACCTTCAAAGCCGCGGTATTTTCGGCCCCCATGTACGGTATCAAACTGCCACTCCCTAGAGGTTTTATCCGCGCTTTAGCTTCACTGTTAGATAACCATAAGCAACCCAACTATATCTTAGGTGGCAAAGACTACCATGCCGAACCATTCGATAAGAATGATCTAACCCACAGTAAGTTGCGCTATGACGATTACCGCGAACTCTATCGACAGCAGCCACAGCTACAGCTAGGCTCACCCACCAACCATTGGCTAGTTGAATCCATCGATGCCGCCGAGCAAGCAATTGATGCGGCACGAAACAGCAAAATCCCTTTACTGATCTTACAAGCTGAAGAGGACTCCATCGTCGACAATCGTGCTCAAAAGCGCGCCATTAACGGCCTGTGTAAGTTGACAAAAATCCCTTATGCCCGCCATGAGATCTTTATGGAACGCGATACGCCACGCAACCTTGCCATCAACGCATTGTGCGACTTCTTAAAGCAAGTGCGTTAATCGATCTCCGAGCAATAAAAAGGGATAGCTAGCTATCCCTTTTTTGTTTTCGATTAACCTAACTGCCCTGCCACCATCAGCTCCCGAGTCTCTGGGATCTCATTGTAAGACAATACGTGTAATCCACGAGCAAACGCCAAGGCATAGCGAGCCAATATTGGTCGCAGCTGTGGCGATACCAACAACAGCGGGCTATGGCCATGCTCCTTAGCCTGCGCTAACAATTGCGGCATACGCTGTTGTAGCTGCGCTAACAGTTGTGGGTCCACCGGGAAGCTATCTAGCGAGCCCTTGCCCTGTTGCTGAGACTGGTTCAAGGCTGTCATCAGAGTTTGCTCTAATTCAGGTGCCAATGTCATCACATTGAGCTTAGGCTCGATACCCACGATAGAGTGCAGAATCGAGTGACGCAGTGCACAGCGTACATCGGCAGCAAGCAAAACAGGATCTTTACTGTTTTCACTGCAATCGAGCAAAGTGGTCGCTATGGTGCGAATATCTTTCAGCGATACCTGCTCTTTAAGCAGTAAGCGATACACCTTCAACTGCAAGATAGGCGTTAAAGCACTATTGAGAGACTCGGCCAACTTAGGACTCTGCTTAGCAAGGCGGTCACTTAAGGCAAGCACATCATCATGCTGCAACATATCAGGCAGCGACTCACGGATAAGTTTGCTCACATGAGTGGCGATAACCGTGGCGTTATCCACCACGGAATAACCAAGGTTTAACGCCTTAGCCTTATTGTCTTGCTCAATCCAGATAGCGTCCATCTGATAGGCAGGCTCCTTGGTGATCACCCCGTCGATATCGCCAAATACCGGGCCACTCTTAATCGCCATCAAGCGATCCGGCTCAAGCTCAGCCGTAACGACCGGATTACCCATCAAATTAATCTGGTATGCATTAGGAGCCAGCGATAAGTTATCGCGAACTCGCACCTCTGACAGTAAAAAACCCGCCTGTTCGGACAGGGTACGACGGATCCCCGTTAGACGCTTTTGCAGCTCAGCCCCCTTACTGCGCTCGACTAAGTGCACTAAGCGGTAACCTAAACGAACCTCAATCAGATCGGTATAAGGAAGCGCATCCCAACTCGGAGCAGATGGTTCACTCAGGCTAGTTTCCCGTAACTGCTCAACTTTAGACTCGGCTATTTCGGGTTGTCTTTGGCTCTGCTTCCAAGCGACAAAGGCCAACAGGACTGCAAACGACAGGAACACAAACGTCGGCATTCCCGGCACGATACCGAGAATAAACATCACTCCAGCTGAAGTTATTAACGTTTTTGGACTTGCTAATAACTGCTGACGCAACTGCTCAGGCATCTCTTCGGCGTCAGACACTCGAGTAACGATAATCGCTGCCGCAGTGGCAAGCAATAGTGATGGAATTTGTGCAACGAGGCCATCACCAATCGTCAGCAAGGCATAGGTCTTAAATGCTTCGCTAGTGCTCAAGTCATGCATGAAAATGCCGATCGCCAAGCCACCAAGCATGTTAATGACTAAAATCAGAATACTGGCAATGGCATCACCACGTACAAATTTGGAGGCACCATCCATCGAGCCATAGAAGTCGGCTTCGCGTGCCACCTCTTGGCGCCTGTCTCTCGCCTGATCCTGAGTCAATACGCCCGCATTTAAGTCGGCATCGATCGCCATCTGCTTACCAGGCAAGGCATCGAGGGTAAAACGCGCCGACACCTCTGAAATACGCTCTCCACCCTTAGTGATCACCACGAAGTTGATGATCATCAAGATCAGGAAGATCACGGCACCGACGACATAGTTACCACCGATCACGACCTCACCAAAAGCTTGGATCACCTTACCTGCAGCATCCCCTCCCTCATGACCTTCGATTAACACCACACGGGTCGAAGCCACGTTTAGGGTTAAACGCAATAGGGTCGCTAGTAGCAATACAGTAGGGAATACCGAAAACTCCAGTGGTCTACGGATCGATACACCGACCAATAGCACCATCACAGCTAGAACGATGTTAAAGGTAAACAGGATATCTAATAACCATGGTGGCAAAGGCAGGATCACCATCGCCAAAACAGCAAGTAGCATGATTGGAATACCGATATAGCCTGGGCTACCGGCAAAAGTACGCTTGAACCAGTTCATTAATGCAAATAACCTTTAATCATGTTGTAAATTTTTCGGAATATAGAAGTGAGGCAAGGGCTCGGGCTTGGCCTGCTGACCTTGGCGTGCCGCTCTAAGTTGCATCACATAAGTTAAGACGTGAGCAATTGCGATAAACAGACCAGAGGGGATCTGCTGCTCCACTTGAGTCGAGTAGTAGATGGCACGCGTTAAGGGTGGCAGTTCTAACACCTCAACATCATTTCGCTTAGCGATATCACGCATATAAAGCGCTAACTCATCGGTGCCCTTTGCTAGCACATAGGGGGCATCAGCCTTATTCATGTCATATTTAAGTGCTACGGCATAATGGCTGGGGTTAACCAGTAATACGTCGGCTTTAGGTACAGAAACATCGGCACGAGATCGACTAATACGTTGCTGCATTTGTCGAATTTTGGCTTTAACTTCTGGTTTACCATCTTGCTGTTTATACTCGTCCTTCACCTCTTGCAGCGACATTCTGAGCTCTTTGTGATGATGCCAATACTGATAGGGCACATCGATAAAGGTGATCACTAGCAGACCTAAACCCATATAGAACATAGCCAGACTCAACATCTCAATGCCGCGAGTCACCGCTTCGTCGATAGGTAACTGGCTCACTGCCATCAAGGCTTGAAAGTTCTTCTGCAGGAACAGCAGCATGATGCCAATAAGCAGTACAATTTTTAGAATGGACTTAACCAACTCGACCAATGACTTAACCGATGCCATTCGTCCGAGTCCAGCAATCGGGTCGATACGACTGTATTTAAAGTTAGCATTGTTAAAATTAAATATCGGCCCGCCCGGCATGGCGCCGGCCACCATAGCGATTAATGCCACCATCAAAAACAGTGGCCCAAGAATATTAAGCACCTCCAATAGCGAGTAGGCTAAATGGCGCGCCATCATCCCAGGCTCATCCAGCTGTGCCTTGGTAAATGACATATTAATTCGTGTCATTGCGGCAACCTTGGCAGCAATCCAGTCTGCCGTTGTCGTCAGCAATAGAGAGCAGCCGATGATCAACGCCGAAGATGCCAGATCTTTTGAACGCGGAACTTGCCCCTGTTCACGGGCCTTCTTTAATTTCTGGGGGGTCGCCTTTTCCGTTTTACTCTGGCCAGAGTCCTTATTACTCACGCTGTGCCACCAATAAACTGGTACATGGCTGATAGCGCATCCAAACAGAGGTCACTATAACGAGTCGGTAATCCGCTAAATGAGAAAAATACACACAGCAACCCCATCAACATCGACATAGGAAAACCTAAGGCAAATACGTTTAATGAAGGGGCCGCTCGGCTCAATACGCCAAAGGTAAGATTAACCACCAACATGGCAAGAATAGCAGGCAGAGCCAACATAAAAGCGGCGGCAAAGATCCAAGAGAACCGCGCAATCAGCCCCATTAGCGGTAAATCAAACACGCCCATGCCAATAGGCCACAAGTGAAAGCTATCGACTAAGATCCCAATCGCGACCAAATGGCCATCTAGCGCTAAAAACAGCAAGGTGCCATAGAGCATAAACCACAAGCCAAGAATCGGGTTTGCGCCACCACTGGATGGATCGTTCATCACCGCCATCGACAACCCCATCTGCATCGACATCATGGCACCAAATAGCGTCATAACATGGATCATAATTGACAAAAACAGCGCCAACATAAAACCAATGAGTAACTGCTCTACCGCTAATATCAGAGCCTGAAAAGAGATAGCATCGACCGCAGGAAAGGGCGGTAGCATAGGGGCTATTAGCGCCGATATACTAATCGCTAATAGGATACGCACAGTAGCAGGAATGTAGGCATTGCCCAAAAAGGGCATCACCATAAATGCCCCCATAATACGGCAAAACGGCCACCAGAAAGTACCGATAAAAGTGCTTATTTGGACAGAAGTCAGAGACAGCAAAGGCGCCTCCTTATCCGGTAAGCTGTAGCAGTAAAAGCTTCTTTATGGGCTAGGTTCAATAATGGCAAGCCAGCCATACTTAGCCAACAAGATGCCCCGTTCAAGATGCTGCTTTGGATTGAGGTAAGCGATAACAAGCTATTCGTCCTCAACCGATAATATGGGGAATATTGATAAATAAGCGATCAAAGAAGTCACAGATTTTCATCAGCAACCACTCTCCCGCAAACACGACCATCAATAGCGTGATCACCAGCCTTGGTAAGAAGCTAAGGGTTTGTTCATTCACCTGAGTCGCAGCTTGAAAAACCGCGATAAACAAGCCGACCAGCAGTCCAGGGACAACCAAGACGCCCACCATAGCAACCACAAGAAAGATAGCTTCAGCAAATAGCGCTGTGAGTTCATTTACGCCCATCGCGCTAAGCTACTCCATTGTTCAAAAAACTAATTACAGCTGGCCAATCATTGAATATTACTAACGCTGACACCAATAAACTCAACGTTAGATAAATCATATCTATGATCGAAATATTGAATGTTTCATCATTATTTCCAGTCTTCATCAACAATCTCTCTGTGAGCCAACTTTGTGATTAAACAAGGCGCTAACCATAACTTGCCACCAAGGTACTCACCGTCATAGACCAACCATCGACTAACACAAACACCATTAATTTAAATGGCAAAGAGATAATAAGGGGCGACAGCATCATCATACCCATAGACATCAACACGCTCGCAACCACCAAATCGATCACCAAAAAAGGCAAGAACAGCAGGAAACCAATCTGAAATGCGGTCTTTAGTTCACTCAATACAAATGCAGGCATCAGGACAAAGAATGGAATTTCATCGGCCGTTAATGTGATCGGTTCGTCGGCAATCTTCAGCATCTGCTCAAGATCCGTCTCACGAGTTTGTGCCAACATAAACTGACGTAGTGGCACCTCGCCACGTGCCACAGCCTCAGGAAGCTCTATCTGTCCCATATCGTAAGGTAGAAAAGCATCGTCATAGATCTCTTGCCCGACGGGTCGCATAATAAAAATGGTCATCACTAAAGCGATACCGATTAATACCTTGTTGGGCGGGCTTTGTTGCAAACCTAAGGCTTGACGCAGAATGGCTAACACGACAATGATTCGAGTGAAGCTGGTGAGCATCATTAATAATGCGGGCAGAAAACTCAGCACTGTCATCAAGGCTAAAATTTCCAGCTTTACACTCACCGCCTGTGTCTTATCACCATCTGCCAGAGAAAATAACGTTAAGCCATCACTCGCATAAGCCGCCGATGAAAAACTCAACACAAAAACCAGCAACACTCGCCACATAGTTAATCAACAGCTCCAGTTAGGCTGGTCGCTTCAACTTCAAGCAAGCGCACCCCATAACGACCATTCACCTCAACGACTTCCCCACGTCCGAGCAATGCACCATTAACTCGAATATCTAGCGGCTCTCCCACCATACGGTCGAGTGCGACCACATCTCCCTCCCCCATCTGTGCCAACTCGCCGAGAGACATCTCTACGCTGGCAAGCTCTAAAGTCACGTGTACCGGAAGCTGATGGAAAAATGACATATCTTTTACTGGCTTAGCCTGAACCTTTGGTTTGTGGCTCTGCTCTTCAGCAAAAAAGTCATCATCGAGTAAAAAGTCTTCATCTTGTAGAATATTATGTTCAGCCATTGGATTGTTCCTCCATTTGAAAGGCTTCTTGGGTCAATTTGGCCACCATCTGTCCCTCATGGGTATGAACTGTGGCGTAAAAAAGTGGACGTTTACCCACGGTAACAGGGCAGCGAGAATGCAGATTCATCGGCAAAATATCGCCAACAGCCAAACTCTGCAGTGAAGTAACTGGCATACTCTGATGCCCTAATTCGAGTAGGGTTCTCAATGGGATCTGTTTGAGTCTATGTGCCAACTTTAAAGATAACTCAGGGTCAGCCTGATATTGGCTTGGCTGCTCAGCCATCAATTCCAATAGATGCTCTGCCATATAAAAGCAGAGAGCAGGTCCAGCATGGGCTGCTGGGAAAGCTAATTCACAACACACCGGAGCTTTAATCGGTGTAGTATTCATCACCAATTCTAGTTCCAATTTATCTTCATCTATCTCGGTTACCGGCAGTGTTCTTATCACCGCCATCATCAAACGTTTGACCAAGCGATACTCTGACTGACTCGGGGCTCTCATTGGAGACTGCAGCGCACTAGAGCAGCTACCATAATAGCCACTGGCAAGCTGGTCCAAGGTGCACTTATCTATTAACCACCAACCCAAATCGATACGGTTATAACTCAGCAAAAACCAAGCATGATGTAATTGAGGGGTGACGACATTGGCTTTTGCGCTGAGCGATACTTTTGACAGTCCGTAATGTCCCTGCCGAGTTATTGGGGTCAATAATTCATTAACAGCATCCATTATTGGTCGTCGGCATGACTCCAACTGCATTAATAATCGACTTCTAGCCAGCTTTTCTTTTATCAAAGCCACAGGTCTAACATCTACTCCTTGGCTAGATTTTATTAAGCTTGCTTTCGCGGTTGTTTTCATCCTAAATTCCACAACAAAAGAACGTCAAATAATCGACGCAAAAGTAAAAGCGCTATTTAAATGACGCTCGACAAAATAATGGCTAAATAAAAACTCATTTTTTAATGGCAAGCTAGAATATTATTTAAACCAACTAAAATAATTAACAGGAAATACGTACACTCAAAAAAAACAAATAAAAAGCACCTATAAGGCGACAGTATTAAAGAAAACTTTAATTTATTTTGCAACTTTCAACAAAAACATTTAAACACCAACAAAAACATACACATAAAAGCATTGAAATGTTGAACAATAAAAAGCACAAAGAAAGCGCAGTATTAAAAACAAACAACTACACGCCATCAAAATAATAGCGGCAAGCTTACAGCACATCTAAAATAAATACACCTTACTTTAATCAAAGTTTCAAAAACTTGATTCGCACACAAAATACAAATAAATAGTTTTACATGCTTTAGTATTACGTGTTTAATTGGCAACCTTAAAAATCTAACTACAAAATAATAAAGTCACGCTCTCTAATTTTAAGGGTTATGAACAATTGAAACTATCAGTTTATATATTAATCTGTTTAATTTTTATTTGTACAAACGTCACAAATAGCGCACTTGCGGCGCCAGTTAACTATCAAACTCCTTTTGAGAAAGCTCACTGGCAATTTTCTGGAGATCAATTCGGCTGTGAGATCACTCATAGAGTAGAAAGCTTCGGCACGCTCTCATTAAATGCCAAACCAGGAGAAGCACTCAATTTTGCTTTGCAAGCTGACTGGCTTAATTTAAATAACGCTCAGAGCCAAGCCCTAGTGGTTCCCGCTTCTTGGCAGGCGCAAGCGCATCAGCCAATTGCAACGACCTCATTGAATTGGTTTGGATCACAAGCAATCAGCCAGAAAAATACCGCTGCATTTTTAGAAGCCCTAGAACAAGGGTATACCTGGCAAGTTAATATCCAGGCTGCCGATACCAGTGGCTATCAGATCAGCTCAAGCCCAGTGTCGACTCGCTTGGTGGCGAATCAATTTAGACTCTGTCGTCAGCAATTACTGCCAAAACCTTTCACCTACTTACGACGCATAGAGCTCTTGTTTGCCCCTAGCTCAAGCCTTTTAAATAATTCTCACGAACAAGATCTGTATGCCGTTTATCGTTACCTTCAAGCCGATTCGAGTATTGTTGAGATCTTAGTCGACGGTCATGCCGACGCTTCTGGTGACCATTTAGCGAACTTGGTGCTCAGTAAAGAGCGAGCCGATGAAGTGGTATCTCGCTTAATAGAGCTGGGCGTATCGGCAAAGATGATTCAAACAAGGCATCACGGCACCCGAGCGCCAGTCGCCAGCAATAACAACACTGAAGGCCGAGAGCTAAACCGTCGAGTCACTTTACGCCTAGTAAAATCCGCGGCTAACTCCGTCACAACCTCAGCTTTGAGAGCAAAAAATGAATCGTTCTAGTTTAAGGTTTGTCGACGCTGAGCTATCACCACCGAGCAAAAATAGACTTCTACAACAAGGCTTCAACCTCTGGGAATCCGATAGTAAAAAGAGTCCTTGGTTAAGCCTGGTCAACCTTTCTCATTGCACAAGTCAGAATGTGGCAGTACAACTGCGACAATTTCCGGGTAAGCACCAAGTGGCGCTACTCAACCCAGAACAAACTGAGCTCGCCAGTATTGCCATGCAGTGTGGTGTGCAAGATTATCTATTATTGCCGATAGATGAAGAACAGCTGTGCTCACTGCTCCAGAGGCTGCGCAGGTTAGAACTCCCTAATAACGAGTTAATTTGCGCTGCACCTGTAAGTCGCCAGCTGCTAATGCTGGCCCATCGTGCCGCCAATACCGAAGCGACGGTACTACTCACTGGCGAAAGCGGCACCGGCAAAGAACCGCTGGCTCGTTATATTCATCGTCACTCCAATCGTACAGATAAACCCTTTATTGCAATTAACTGCGCCGCTATCCCTGAAAGTATTTTAGAGTCAATTCTGTTTGGACACGTCAAAGGCGCATTTACAGGGGCGACAACTGACCAAATCGGTAAATTCGAACTCGCTAATGGCGGTACGCTGCTGCTCGACGAAATAGGTGAAATGCCACTGCTGTTGCAAGCTAAGCTACTGCGTGTATTGCAAGAGAGAGAGGTTGAACGATTAGGCAGTCACAAATCGATTACGCTAGATATTCGGGTCATTGCCGCCACCAATAAAGATCTGCGCCAAGCAGTGCAAGATGGCAAATTTAGAGAAGATCTCTTCTACCGCTTAGATGTGTTGCCGATCAAGATCTTGCCACTGCGTCAGCGCAAAGAGGATATCTTGCCTATCGCCGAGCATTTCTTGCAGCGCTATAAAATCCTTGCTGCTAATCAGCAATGCTACTTCAGTGAGCAAGCACGAAACTTACTCTTAAGTCATGACTGGCCTGGCAATGTGCGTGAACTAGAAAATACCATTCAACGAGCCCTAGTGATGCGTCGCGGTCAAGCCTTACAAGCCGAAGAGCTAGGTCTCGTGAATCAAGATGGCTCAGCCTTGGTGGAACAAAATGAGTTAGGTCTTAAAGCCTCAAAACGTCAAGCAGAATTCCAGTACATCATAGATACCCTTAAGCGCTATAACGGCCACCGTAACAACACGGCTCAAGCCTTAGGTATGACTACCAGAGCATTAAGATACAAGTTAGTACAGATGCGTGAAGAAGGCATTGATATCGACCAGATCCTGTCGCAATCGGGTCATGCTGCATAATCGGCTTTACGAATAAATAAGGAACAGATATGTCAAATGCCAATATCGCCAGCACTCAGTCAATGATCCAGCAACTCAATATTCATTCTGAGATGGCAAAAGGGGCGATTAAGGTCGGCCCAAACCCAAGAGATTTTGGACTACAACCCGCCTCATTTACTGAACTAATGAAGCATAAAGTCTCCTCAATTAATGCTGATCAAAATGCATCGTCAGCCTTAGTGGCTGCCGTAGACAGTGGTCAAAGTGACGACCTTGTTGGCGCTATGGTTGCGTCACAAAAATCCAGTCTTGCATTCTCAGCCATGATTCAAATTCGAAACCGTCTCGTGCAAGCGTTCGATGACGTTATGAAAATGCCGATCTAAACCATGCCGCACCCTACAACCACTATTGTATTAACGCCCAAAAACTCAACAGCCTTTTTGAGCAAGGATAACTAAAAGCATGTCAACCACATTGACTCAAACCAGCCCTGTCATGACAGACGTAAATGGCAACAATGATCGTCTTAATTCGTTAAAGCAGAAATGGCATCAGTTCAGTCGAGGAGACCGACATGCAGCAACCTTAGCTATTTTGGCCATAGTTGCAGCTTGTGTCATCGTGTTAATGCTGTGGAGCACTGGGCAAGGTTATAGCCCGCTATATGGCAATCAAGAAAATGTTGAGACCTCGCATATTATTGAGGTACTCGAAGCCGAAGGCATCAGCTATCGTCTCGATCCTACCTCTGGTTTGATCCTTGTCCCTGAAGATAGAGTCGGCAATGCCCGTATGGTGCTCGCCGCACGCGGTGTAAAGGCTAAAGTCCCTTCAGGGATGGAGTCTCTCGATTCTTCAGCTATCGGTACCAGCCAGTTTATGGAACAGGCCAAGTATCGTTATAGCCTAGAGGGTGAGCTCTCTCGCACCATTATGGCCTTAAAGTCAGTCAAGACCGCTCGAGTCCACTTAGCGATTCCGAAAAAGACCCTGTTTATTCGTCAGCAACCAGAGTTACCTTCGGCCTCAGTGATGTTAGATCTCTATGCCGGGCAACACTTGCAGCCTGAGCAGATCACCTCTATCGCAAACTTGGTAGCAGGCAGCGTAACAGGCATGACACCGGAGCGAGTACAAATTGTCGACCAAGAAGGTAACCACCTGAGCTCGGAAATTAATGCCAATCAAGACCTAACTCAAGCACGTGATAAACAGCTGCAGTACACCCAAGAGTTAGAGCAGAGCCTAATCAATCGCGCCTCTAGCATGTTGCAACCTATTCTTGGCCAAGACAACTTCCAAGTACAAGTGGCGGCACTAGTCAACTTTAACCAAGTAGAAGAGACACGCGAGTCCCTCGATCCTCAAACCGTTGTTAGCCAAGAGAAGCAAAGCACGAATCAAACCAGCGGTGATATGGCGCTCGGGATCCCTGGAGCACTCAGCAACCAACCACCAACGGCAGATGCGGCGACCAATAACAGCACTAGCAATCTAAACCAACAAGAGAGTCGTCAGTTTGAAGTCGGTCGTTCAGTTAAACACACCCGCTACCAGCAGATGCAACTAGAAAACCTGTCTATCTCGGTACTGCTCAACAACCAAGCGGCTGGCGAAACAGGCTGGACTCAACCGCAACTCGACCAGATGAGCACCATGGTGCAAGACGCCATTGGTTACTCAGCGGCTCGTGGTGATCAGTTCAGTATCAGCAGCTTCAATTTTGCCCCGGTAAAAATTGCTGAATTTGAGCCGCTACCGTGGTGGCAAGGCGAAAGCTATCAAGCCTATTTACGTTATTTTATCGGCGCGATTTTAGGCCTAGGCATGATTTTCTTTGTATTACGCCCACTAGTGCAGCATCTAACCCGCACCGTTGAACACAATATTAAAGACACATTGCCTTCTACACAGCCATTGATGCCACCAGCAGAAGCGGCAACGGCACACTTGAGCCAAGATGCAGCCCAAGAAGCGGCGGACAATTTGGTTGCACTCAACAATGCCAACATCAACAGCAACTGGACCAGCAACCTGAACTTACCAGCCCCAGGATCGCCTTTGACAGTGCAGATGGAGCACCTAAGTCTACTCGCTAACCAAGAACCAGCACGAGTCGCAGAGGTGATCTCCCATTGGATTAGCGACAGAGATAGTGAACAAAACACTCATCAAGCTTAATTAATCTCATTGCATTTAGCGTTAAAAGATAGGTAACCCAAACAGTGAATAACGAACTCACAATCAAGATGGACAACCTAGAGCAAGCAGCCATGTTGCTGCTTAGCATGGGTGAAAAAGGTGCAGCTCAGGTCATGGCGCATTTAGATCGCAATGATGTGCAGCACCTAAGTCATAAGATGGCGCGGCTATCGAGTATTACTCAACAAGAAGCCGAGGCCGTGTTGGGTCGATTCTTTACCCGCTATCAAGAACAGTCGGGTATCGCCCGTGCTTCTCGTACCTACTTACAAAAAACCTTAGATCTGGCACTCGGTGATCGGGTGGCAAAAAGCCTAATCGACAGCATCTATGGTGATGAGATTAAGGTACTGGTGAAACGACTAGAATGGGTTGACCCACAGTTGCTCGCACGTGAGATTGCCAACGAACACTGCCAGCTACAAGCCGTACTGTTAGGTTTATTACCGCCTGAAAGTGCCGCTCAAGTACTACAAGGATTGCCAGCTGAAGGACAAGATGAAGTGCTTATTCGTATCGCTCAGCTTGGCGATTTAGACAGAGAAGTGGTTGATGAGCTTAAGCAGCTTGTCGAGCGCTGCATGCTGATGGCAATGGAGAAAAGCCACACCCAAATTAGTGGTGTTCGTCAGGTCGCCGACATTCTCAATCGATTTGATGGCGACAGAGAACAGTTAATGGAGATGCTCAAGTTACATGACAAGCAGCTAGCAAATAACGTAGCCGACAACATGTTCGACTTCATTATTCTGGGTCGACAAAAACCAGAAACACTGCAAGAGATCATGGCTATTGTCCCCGCCGATGTACTGGCATTAGCGCTAAAAGGCATAGACAGCGAGCTTAAGATGACATTGCTTAGAGCCCTACCAAAACGTATGTCTTCGGCAATTGAAACTCAAGTTGAAGCAATTGGTACCGTTCCATTAAGCCAAGCGATTGCGGCGCGTAAAGAGATCATGGAGCTGGCTAAGCAGATGATGGATGAAGGTCAAATCGAACTGCAGTTGTTTGAAGAGCAGGTGGTAGAGTAATGAGCCAACTGATCACAAAAACCGATCCGCGCTGGCGCCTTATCGGTCACCATGCTCGCCGTCATCGCTTTTCACCTCTAACTGCGCCGCTCGATAATAACGGCAGTGAAACGGCTAACTGGCAAGACTTCCAGCAAGCCTTCGATAAAGGCTATGACGAAGGTGTACAAAAGGGCCATCAGGCCGGATTTACCTCTGGTGAAGAGGAAGGCCGTCAAACTGGTTATGCTGCAGGCTTTAACCAAGGTCGTATCGAAGGCCAGCAAAAAGGCAAAGATAATATCGATGACCAGCTCAACAGTATTATTGCCCCACTAGGCGCGCTAAAGTCATTGCTCGAAGAGGGGCATAATCAGCAGATCTTGCAGCAGCAGTCATTGATCCTCGACCTTGTTCGACGCGTGTCTTTACAGGTTATCCGCTGCGAGCTAACCCTACAGCCACAGCAAATTTTAAGCTTGATAGAAGAAACCCTATCAGCCCTCCCAGATGACCCTAGCCAAGTTAAAATTCATCTGGAGCCAAGTGCTGTAGACAAACTCAAAGAGCTGGCCGCTGACAAGATCCAATCTTGGAGCTTAGTGCCGGACGCAACGATTAGTGCTGGCGGATGCCGTATTGTAAGTGAAACTTCCGACGCAGATGCATCGGTAGAGACCCGCCTCAACCGCTGCATGGCTCAGGTGGAAGCCCACCTGCAAGACTCATCACAGGTAGACAGCGTAACAAACGAGGCAGACGTTGAAGCTTAATGCCGATATTTTAGATTGGCCTAAGGTCCCTGTCGCCCAAGTTTACGGGCGACTAACCAGAGTTAACGGCTTGCTGCTTGAGGCCGTTGGTTGTCAGCTTGGCACTGGCGATCGTTGCTATGTCGAATGCCGCGACAATCACTTAGTCGAGGCCGAAGTCGTCGGCTTCTACAAAGACACCCTCTGCCTAATGCCTATCGAGCCCACCAATGGCCTAATGCCCGGAGCTCGAGTGATGCCCATAGAGGGGCGATGCCAGATACCGACGGGACTTGGCCTACTCGGCCGAGTACTCGATGGTTTAGGTCAACCACTCGATGACCTAGGTTGTATCAAGCATCTCCCCCACGTGCCTCTGCAGTTTAAGAGCATCAACCCTTTATTACGTAAGCCCATTCGTGACCCCTTAGATGTGGGTATTCGATCAATAAACGCCTTACTCCCCGTTGGCCGCGGTCAGCGCCTAGGGCTTTTTGCGGGCTCGGGTGTCGGTAAGAGTGTGTTACTTGGAATGATGACCCGCTTTACCGAAGCCGATGTTGTTGTCGTGGGCTTAATTGGCGAGCGTGGTCGAGAAGTCAGAGAGTTTATCGAGGAGTCTCTAGGAGAAGAGGGGCGTAAACGCGCCGTAGTGGTTGCCGCCCCCGCCGATACCACTCCCTTGATGCGAATGCGTGCCATGCGTCTATGTCACCATATTGCAGCGGCCTATCGCGACCAGGGTAAGCAGGTGCTGCTGCTTGTCGATTCATTGACTCGATACGCACAGGCGCAGCGTGAAATAGCCCTAAGCTTAGGTGAGCCACCAGCCACCAAAGGTTATCCGCCATCGGCATTTGCTCAGCTACCTAGCTTGGTAGAGATGGCTGGCAATAGCCAACACCCGACCGGAACACTTACCGCCTTTTATACCGTATTAACGGAGGGGGACGATCAGCAAGATCCCATTGCAGACTCGGCAAGGGCAATTCTCGATGGTCATATTGTGCTTAACCGTAAACTGGCCGAGCAGGGACATTTCCCGGCAATCGATATTGGCGCATCGGTCAGTCGCTTAGCCACTCAGGTCGCAAAGCAGAGTAGTCTAGAACAGGGGCAATGGTTTCGTCACCTCAATAGCCGTTATAACGAGGTTAAAGAGCTATTGCCATTAGGGGGCTATCAAGCGGGACATGATGCAGAGATGGATATGGCGGTGAGAAGCTATCCACAGATGGCAGCATTTTTACGCCAAGCAACCCACACTCAAGCCGACCTAACAAGCAGTCTCAGCGCCTTAGAGCAGTTAGTTAGCCAGATGGGATTTACCCTATCTACAGGGCAGCAATAAAAAGACCAGATGAAGTAACGATTAAAACGGTGCCAACGGAAAATATTAGATGAAGCAATTACTCAGGTTATGTCAGCAAGAAGAGAAAAAACTTAGCCAGCTTGGGCAGCAGCGTAATGCCGCCCAGAGTAAGATCGATACCATAGATCAGCAAAAGCACCAGCTCGGACAGATGGTGACCGATTACACCCAGATAAACCTCACTAATGCCTCGGCAATGATGCTACAAAATAGCGCCCAGATGATCCAAGTCATCGAGCCGATGATAAAGCAACTGACCCGCAAACAGCTGCTGCTACAACAGGAGCAGCAGAGAATGCATCAACTTTGGCATAAGCAGTTGGGTCGTCAGCAAGGCATACAGTGGTTATATCGAGAAAGGCTGCAACAGCAACATCAGTTACAGCAGAAGCAGGAGCAGAAACAGTTAGATGATCTAGCCGCGCGCTACGCGACAGCAAGCAGAGCCTAACGCATTTCACCATAATCGACATGGCTATCACCACCTCGATTAAGCAACTGACTTATCACCTCTTGCTGAGCCACCAGCAGCTTACCATTGGCTTCATTAACCTGCTGGCTCTCTTTGACCAACAGCAACAAGTTTTGCCATAAAATAGAGACTTGGCTCGCCGATGATTGCGGAAGCCTGGCAATTAACGCATCCATGCCAGTAGCATCGCCCGCAAAACCGAGCGCTTGCAACATTCTGCGCCGCTCGCCAGCTTTGTGCATCAGGCTGTCACACAAGCTCGATTGGTGTTCGTTATGATACTTAAGGCCAGCATTATCTCGACGCTGCATCAGTTCGCGCTGGCGCTTCAACAGACTTTTAAGCTGCTTATAACCATCGATATCTTGGCGAATACCACGCACTATGCTCTGCACTAACTCTCGCTTACTGACGCTCTGACCCGACTCATCCATGCTGCAGCACCATGGCGTCGGCTAACTTATCGATATCGAGTTCAAAACTGCCATCAATTAAAGACTGACGCACTTCAGCGACCTTCGCCAGATCAAAATCCGGAAGTTGTTCAAGGCTTTGCTGACTATGCTCAATCAGTCTGCAGTCTGCACTCACCTCTTGCTGAGGCTTTATCTCTGCAAAAACGGGAGTCTCTAGTGGCTGAATAAAGCCCTGAGTCTTACTCTTGCTAGTGCCCATTTCAGCATTTATCGTGCTGTTTATCTTGTTTATTTCCATAATGCCCGCCTCAAATACGCCTACTATAGGAAGTAAAGCGACACCATAGAGTCCATTCTGAAATAGCACCGTGATTAATTAAATCTCTTTTCGCTGCCGCTAAGGGCTTAAAACTGCGTCTCTACCCGCCCTTTGGCGATCGGATAAGCGCTGATCACTTTACCAGAGCTTAGGTTCCTGACGCGTATCGCCACGCCCTCTCCGCCCCCTTCGAGCGCTTCACCGGGCATATTAGCGTAGAATCCATTGCTGCGGGCTTCGATAATGACTCGGTCACCAATATTCACCCACTGCGGCGCACTCAGTTGCACAGCTTTAATTGCTTGATAACGCCGTACCTTACGCACCACCTGTCGACCCACTATCTCATCGAGCCCCGTCACTAAGTCTCTATCTGACGGGCGCAATTTAACGACTTTCCAATCAATATCCGCGGCCAAGATATGCTCACCACGTTTAAGCACACGATTAGCGACAGGAATTTTAACACTGACACTTACCGAAGCTCGAACGTAGAGGCTCCAGCCCTGAGCATCACAACTCACCTTACGCTGCACATTGCCCAAGGGAATACCAGAGCCCGCATCGATGCTGACTTTCGAAGGGCAAAGTTCGAGCCTCTTTGCCCCCGATGGCAGCTTGATCTCAATAGCAGAATCTAGCTGGGTTAGCCCGGCTTGTTGCTGCCACTGACCTAATTCTTCTGATAACAACTGAGTAAATGCTTGCTCAATCTGCTTAGGGGCTGTCATCGAATCTTGCGCCAGACTCTGCTGCGGAAGTAAACAGGAAACACTGAGGAGGAAGCAGGAAACACAGGTTCCGATCTTGTGCCACAAATTTATGCAAACCATTGAAAAACCTCATTTAAAACTATTGGCACACTAATTGAATAGTCAAGCAGCAATAAAACTGGACATACCATACTAGGAGTCGTAATGGCTATCAACCTTGATGCCGCATTAGGCATTCATCCGCACACGTTAGATTTCAGAGTCGAGCGCAGCAAGATGCTGGCAGGTAACTTAGCTAATGCTGAGACTCCCGGCTATAAGGCGAGAGATCTCGACTTCAAATCTGTGATGTTGCAGATCAATTCTGGCATGTCTCCAGACCGTAGCTATCAGGCTAGCTACCGTGTGCCTTATCAAACATCGGCCGACCAAAACACGGTTGAACTAGGCAAAGAGCAAGCAAGATACTCACAAAACGCCATGGATTATCAAACCAGCCTGACCTTCCTCAATATGAAGATCTCAGGTTTACGTACAGCTATCGAAGGTCAATAAGTCCACTATGTCATTTGCAGAAATTTACCAGATTGCGGGTGCGGGTATGAACGCCCAAACCATTCGACTCAATACGGTTGCCAGTAACTTAGCCAATGCTGGTGCAGCGGCAGAAAGCCCTGATGAGGCATTTCGTGCACTAAAGCCCGTGTTTTCGACCATCTATAAGCAGACTCAAGAAGGCCAAGTCGCCGGAGCTCACGTCGAAGTTTCTGCCATAGTGCAGTCAGATGCACCACTCGACCTTCGCTATGAACCGGATCATCCCTACGCCGATGAGCAAGGTTATGTTGCTTACTCCAACGTTAATACCGTTGAGGAGATGGCTGACATGATGGCAGCCAGCCGCTCGTTTGAGACCAATGTTGAGATCATGAACCGTGCTCGTTCTATGCAGCAGGGTTTACTGCAGTTAGGAGCGAAATAATGAACGTCACCAGCACAGCGAACACCAATAATACCAACACTAATAATGTGGTTAACTCACCAGGTAATGACTCAGCCTCTATCAAGAACGAATTTATGACCTTGATGATTGCTCAAATTCAAAACCAAGACCCTACGAATCCGATTGACGGTACAGAGTATGTTAGCCAGTTAGCTCAGTTCTCTCAGGTCGAAAGCTTAGAGCAGATGCGCGCTAACCAATCGACACAGATGGTGATCATGGAGAACCTAGGTATCGTCCAGTCGGCGCAACTCGTTGGTAAAGATGCCATGGTTCCCGCCTCTGAATTTACCCTCGGCGATACACCACTCGACGGCAAAGTTTACCTCAGCAGCTCAGTTGAAGAGTTGAGTATCGATATCGTTGATGAACATGGCGAAGTGGTACACAGCTTAGAAATGGGCCCGCAAGAAGCCGGAGATACTGGCTTCACTATCGACCCAGAAGCATTAGAACTGCCACCGGGCGACTACAGCATTGTGGCTAACACTACGGCCGGAGAGGTCAGTAAAAAGGCTGATACTTTCGTAAAAGCTGAAATCGAAAAAATACATTTTATCAGCGCATCGGGAATGATGATGGCTGAGCTAGGTAATGGTCTAGGCACAATTTCAGTGCTTGAAATCTCTGAAGTTTCATAACAGGTTAGCAAAGGATTAATTCATGTCTTTCAATATTGCGTTAAGTGGCCTACAGGCAACCACACAAGATCTAAACACCATCAGTAATAACATTGCTAACTCTTCTACCGTTGGATTTCGCAGTGGTCGCAGTGAGTTCTCAGCCATCTATAACGGCGGCCAAGCTGGCGGTGTGAACGTGATGAACACCAGCCAAAACTTCTCTGCCGGCGGTAGCTTAACTTATACCGGTCGTCAGCTAGATATGGGCATTCAAGGGGAAGGCTTCTTCATGTTGAGCGGCCAAGATGGCAGCACAACTTATGCCAGAGCCGGCATGTTCAACCAAAATGCCGATGGCTTTATCACCGATCCTGCGGGTAGTCGCTTACAGGGTTACCCTGTTGGCGCAACAGGCAATCTACAGACGGGTAATGTCACCGACCTGCAAGTTCAAGCTGGCGCTCTTCCCGCTAAAGCGACCTCGACAGTCGGACTGATCTCTAACTTAGATGCCCGAGTCGAGACTATCGATCCGGCAGCGACCCCGTTCGATTCTGATGACGCATCGACCTATCACTCATCGAGCACGGTAACAGCCTACGACTCACTGGGTAAAGAGCATGCCCTCACCCAATACTACGTTAAGACGGCTGACAATACTTGGTCGGTACACTACATGATGGGCGACACAGACGTGACTCCAGCTGGCGGCCACCAGCTCAACTTCGACTCTAATGGTATGCTCACGGGTGGACAAGATCTCACTCTCGACATCACCGACCCCAATATTGTCGGCGGTGCATCAAACATGAGCCTAGCCCTAAGCTATGACAAGAGCACTCAGTACGCTTCTGACTATAACAACTCTAGTCTAAGCCAGAACGGTTACACCTCGGGTGAGCTTAACGGTATACGTTTAGATGATAGTGGCATGCTTTATGGCACTTATACCAATGGCCAAGAGCAGCTACAAGGCCAAGTGGTACTAGCCGACTTCAATAACCCGAACGGTTTAGAGCCAGTGAGCAACAACGCTTGGGCCGCAACAAACGCTGCGGGTCAGCCAATTATCGGCACACCAACTACAGGCACCCTAGGCTCAATCGCTGGCGGCTATCTTGAGGGTTCAAACGTCGATCAAACCGCCGAAATGGTTAACTTAATGACGGCTCAGCGTAACTATCAGTCTAATGCCAAGGTGTTAGATACTAACTCAACCATGCAGCAAGCCTTGCTCAACGCTATCTAAGGCTGACTCATGGATAGAATGATATATACCGCCGCCAAAGGCGCAGCAAGGGTGATGGAGGCGCAAGCTATTCGCGCCAACAACCTAGCTAACGCCGACACCACAGGCTTTAAGGCGGACCTAGAGCGAGTCAACGCTATGGTCGTGACTCCTACAGGTAATAGCTTGCAGACACGCGTATTGGCTCAGACTCAAAGCAATGGCTTTAGCCAGCAAACCGGTGCGATGAATCCGACAGGCAGAGCATTAGATCTAGCCATCAATGATTCAGGTCTATTTGCGGTAATGACTGCTGAAGGCGAAGGCTATACCCGCTCAGGAGCCATCACCCCCGATGCTAACGGTCAGCTCACCTTAGACGGTCGCCCCGTTGCCGGCCTAGATGGCCCTATTGTATTACCTGAATATCGCGAACTATTTGTTGGTGATGACGGCAGACTCAGCATCATTGCAGACGAAGGCGGCATTATCGAAGAAGTTGGCCAGCTCAAACTGGTTAACCCTGATATCAGCGCCATGAGCAAAGGCTTAGACGGCTTGCTGTATCCCGCAGACCGTCAACCTCTTCCCGCCAGTGAGCAGGTCAGCGTAAGCAGCGGTTTTCTCGAGGCCAGTAACGTCCAAGCGGTAGGTGAACTCATCGCCGCGATGGACTTGAGCCGCCAATTCGAGGTGCAGGTCAAACTGATGAAGAGCGCCGAAAAACTCGCAGAAGCAGGTAACCGCCTGCTACGCGACGCTTAAACACATTTTTTAAAGCTTAGACTTTAAAGGAAACACAGATGCAATCAGCTTTATGGGTCAGTAAAACCGGCTTAACCGCCCAAGATACTAAGATGACCACCATTGCCAACAACTTGGCAAACGTTAACACCACAGGTTTTAAGCGCGACCGCGTCGCCTTCAACGACCTGTTCTATCAAGTGCAGCGCCAGCCTGGTGGCCAAGTCGATGAGCAGAATGAATTGCCATCAGGCCTGCAGCTCGGTACGGGTACCCGTGTCGTCGGCACTCAAAAGGTGTTTACTCCAGGCGACATGCTCACTACCAACCAACAGTTGGATATGGCGATTGAGGGGCAAGGCTTTTTCCAAATCGAAGAGGCCAACGGCGAGCTAAGCTACTCTCGTGATGGTCAGTTCTATCGCAACAGCGAGGGCCTAATGGTGACCTCGCAGGGCTTACCGTTGGTGCCTAACATCGAGATCCCGGAAGAAGCCCTCACTGTCACCATCGCCAGTGACGGTATTGTGTCGGCGCAGATGGCAGGCCAGACAGATGCACAAGAGCTAGGGCAAATCACCCTAGTTAACTTTACGAATCCTGCTGGACTCGAGGCTCGTGGTAACAACCTATACCGCGAAACAGGCGCATCAGGCGCTGCCGTTGAAGGTATTGCTGGCGATCAGGCGCTCGGGCAAATTCGTCAAGGGGCACTTGAGGGGGCTAACGTCAACGTGGTCGAGGAGATGGTCGAAATGATTTCGACTCAGCGCGCCTACGAGATGAACGCCAAAGTGGTATCGGCTTCTGACGACATGCTTAAGTTCCTCAATCAAGCGCTGTAACCAGCGCTTTATCGACTGGCTCTACCATGGCTTATCAACCAACGAAACTCGAAAAGGGCTCCTACATGCAATCTCTATGGATTGGCTTTGGCATAGGTTTAACGTTACTACTGTCTGGCTGTGTTGCTCATATTCCTGAACCTGATACAGCACCAGGAAAACCTGAGTGGGCACCACCAGAAATTGATTACAGCCTACCGGACGCTGAGAACGGTAGCGTCTACCGTCCAGGCTTTATGCTGACGCTGTTTAAGGATAAGCGCGCATATCGTGAAGGCGACATTCTCACGGTAGCACTGGATGAGAAAACCTATTCGAGTAAACGTGCCGATACTAAAACCAGTAAATCGGGTGGAGTATCAATAGACGGCCAAGGCACGACGGGCACCAGCAGTATTGCCGGTAGCGGCGAAGCCAATATGGGTCGCTCTTTTAACGGCACCGGCTCAAGCACTCAACAGAACCAACTATCGGGCTCAATCACAGTAACCGTCGCTAAGGTTTTGCCTAATGGCGCCCTGCTGATCCGCGGGGAAAAATGGTTACGCCTAAACCAAGGTGATGAGTATCTTCGTTTGTTAGGCCTGATCCGTGCCGATGATATTGATAATGACAACACTATCTCATCACAGCGTATCGCCGATGCACGGATTATCTACGGTGGTCAAGGCGCCATCTCCGACAGTAATCGCATGGGCTGGGCCGCTCGCTACTTTAATAGCCCTTGGTTCCCGCTGTGATCATCTGTTTGCGTATTCAAAAGTCAGGATTGTGTGAATGAAAAAAATAGCCATCTTTATGGTCAGTATGTTGCTAAGCCTATCGCCTTTACTCCCTGTTAAGGCGCAGCCTCAGCATCGCTATCTGATGGATATTGTCGATGTACAAGGGCTCCGTGATAACCAGCTAGTGGGTTACGGCCTCGTTGTGGGTCTAGACGGCACGGGTGACCGTACTCAAGTGCGTTTTACTAGTCAGTCTATCGTCAACATGCTTAAACAGTTCGGCGTGCAAATCGATGATAAGACCGACCCAAAACTGAAAAACGTCGCAGCGGTAGCCGTTCATGCCACGGTACCTCCACTGGCAAGCCCTGGACAAACATTAGATATTACCGTGTCATCACTCGGTGACGCTAAAAGCTTACGTGGCGGCACGCTATTGATGACTCCTATGCGCGCAGTCGATGGTGAAATTTATGCTGTGGCTCAGGGTAACTTAGTCGTCGGCGGCGTATCGGCTCAAGGCCGTAACGGCACCTCGGTGACCATCAATGTACCCACCGTGGGCAGTATTCCTAACGGTGCACTGCTGGAAGCGGCAATGCACAGCAACTTTAATGACAATGAAAACATAGTACTTAACCTTATCGACCCGAGCTTTAAGACAGCCCGCAATATCGAACGTGCAGTCAACGAGCTCTTCGGCCCCGATGTTGCTCAAGCCGACAGCAGCGCCAAGGTGATCGTTCGTGCGCCAAGCTCTAATCGCGAACGCGTTACCTTTATGTCGATGCTCGAAGAGTTACAAATCGAACAGGGACGAAAGTCGCCACGAGTCGTGTTTAACAGTCGCACTGGCACTGTGGTCATGGGCGGCGATGTGGTAGTTCGCAAGGCAGCAGTCAGCCATGGCAACCTCACGGTAACCATCGTTGAGCAGGAGTTTGTTAGCCAACCCAATGGTGCCTATCTGGGCCAAGCGCAGGGCGAAACGGTTGTCACCACCGATAGTCAGGTCGGTATCGATGAAGGCAACGGTCATATGTTTGTCTGGCCCGAAGGCACTGCCCTTAATGACATCGTCCGCGCCGTTAACAGTCTAGGTGCATCACCGATGGATCTGATGGCCATCTTGCAAGCCCTAAACGAAGCTGGTGCCCTTGAAGCAGAGTTGGTGGTGATCTAATGAAACTCGACAATAACCACAGTTATCTCAATCAACTCGATGCGGGTGAGTTGATTAAGGCTAACGGTGAGCAAGGCGCACTTAAGCTGGTTAGCCAACAATTTGAAGCCCAGTTTCTGCAAACCGTTTTAAAACAGATGCGCAGCGCCTCGGACGTGATGGCTGACAAAGACAGCCCACTGTCGTCGCAAAATGATGGCATGTACCGTGACTGGCATGATGCCGAGCTTGCTGGACGCCTAAGCCAGATGCAAAGCACTGGGCTGGCAGAGGTAATGACCAAACAATTATCGGCAGGGCTTAAGTCTGAGCCTGAGATGGTCGCCTCTAATAAGCAAGTTAATAGCAGTCCCAATACCGCAGCGATGCAACCGGCTTTGATACTGCCATTTATTACCAAGCCGCAAACCTAAATTGACTGCGGTGTTGATTAGTCTTCGCCATCATTTAAAACGATAGAGATAAGGATTCAAGATGAGCATGCTCAATATTGGTATGTCAGGACTTAATGCCAGCATGGCAGCCCTGACCGCCACGTCCAATAACATCAACAATGCTATGGTACCTGGCTATTCTCGTCAGCAAGTGATGCTAAGCTCTGTGGGTAATGGCGTCTACGGCAGCGGCTCAGGAGTGATGGTCGATGGCGTTCGCCGCATCTCGGACCAATACGAAGTAGCTCAGCTGTGGAACACCACCAGCGGCCTAGGCTATGCTAATACCCAATCTAGCTATTTCGGTCAGGTAGAACAGATTTTTGGCTCTGAGGGTAACAGTATATCGGCAGGGCTCGATCTGCTGTTTGCCTCACTCAACTCAGCGATGGAGCAACCCAACGAGATTGCCCACCGTCAAGGTGTACTCAACGAAGCAAAAGCCTTAACCCAGCGTTTTAACTCAATCAGTGAGGGCTTAAACTCGCAAGTGACTCAAGTTGAAGGCCAGATTAATGCCTCGGCAAAAGAGATCAATACCCAATTAGAAACCATCGCCAGCTTGAATGCCGAAATCCAATCATCGAATGCCAGTGGCAATGTGCCTTTGGCACTGCTCGATGCGCGAGATTCAGCTATCGATGATCTTTCATCGATTATCGACGTCAATGTGGTCGAAGATTCTAGTGGCATGCTCAACATCTCTTTGGCTCAGGGGCAACCGCTACTGTCGGGTACGACTGCATCGAAGCTTGAAGTCACTCCAGATCCTAGCAACCCTAAATTTAGCCAGATCAGCATTCAGTTCGGCCAATCGAGCTTCCCACTGGATGAAACTGCAGGCGGTAGCTTGGGTGCGCTGATCGACTATCGTGATAACAGCTTGGTCGACTCGATGGCATTTATCGATGAGCTTGCTATGACTATGGCCGATGAGTTTAATGCCGTGCTCGCGGGCGGTACCGATTTGAATGGCAATACACCGACCCAAGACCTATTCACCTACGACCCAACAAACCCTGCTGGCAGCCTAAAAATGACCGCTGGTTTCAACGCTGAAATGCTTGCCTTTGGTAAAGACGGCACTCCGGGCGATAACAGCAACCTTAAAGAGCTTGTCGACATTGCTAACAAGAGTTTTACCTTTAGCTCAATGGGCGTTGACACCACCATGGGCGACGCGTTTGGCAGTAAGATTGGTGAACTAGGTTCGGCTTCTCGCCAAGCTCAGATGTCAAAAACGACTGCAGAAAACTTACAGATGGAGGCCCAAAAACAATGGGCCAGTACCAGTGGTGTCAACATGGATGAAGAGGGAGTTAACCTCATCATCTATCAACAGTCTTATCAGGCAAATGCCAAGGTTATTTCGACTGCCGATCAACTATTTCAAACTATTCTAAACAGTATTTAAGGAGCTCTTCATGCGTGTAAGTATGCTTAATCTCTACAGCAATAATTTACAGAGTCTGCAGAACTCAACATTTGACATCGCCAAGTTAAACGAGATGATGTCCACGGGCAGCTCGATACTGCGCCCATCGGACGATCCTATCGGCGCGGTAAAGGTTATCGGCAATGAGCGAGATATGGCCGCGACCAACCAATACATTAAAAATACCGAGTCTTTAAGCACCAGCTTTAGCCGCTCTGAAACCTATATGTCGAGCATGGTCGAGTTGCAAGGACGTATGCGAGAAATTACCGTTTCGGCTAATAATGGCAGCTTATCGCCTGAAGATAGAGCCGCTTACGCCGCCGAGATGAATGAGTTATTAGAGGCATTTGCCGATACCCTCAACGCTAAAGATGAGAGCGGTAACTATCTTTTTTCAGGCAACAAAACGGATACGCCTCCTATCGGCAAAGACGCCGATGGTAACTATGTCTATCAAGGCGATACCAATACTCGTGAAGTACAAACTTCTGGTTCATCTTGGATGACAGCTAACAGCACCGCTGCAGACTTTATTTTCTCTAACGGCAGTACAGATATCCTCAACCAAACCAAAGACTTTATTGCGGCGCTCGAAGACCCGACACTGGCTCCAGGCGACCCGGTATTTAGTCAGGCTGCTACTGATATGCAAACCAGCTTAGATGACACCCTGACCAGCATTAGCTCGGCTATCACCGACATAGGTGGTAAACAAAATACCTTAAGCTTGGTGCAAGCTTCCCATGAAGAGCGCGTACTTTTTAATAAAGAAGTGATAGGTGAAACAGAGGGTTTAGACTATGCTCAGGCCACTGCCGAGTACAACTTAAAGCTAACAACCCTTAAAATAACTCAGCAAACCTTTGTGCAAGTGTCACAGCTATCCCTGTTTAATCACATATAAGTTCAATCACATTTAAATTTAACCTTGATCTAATCAGCTTAAGAGAAGTTAATGCTCAACGGGATTTCAGACTCACTCAATGTTCAACAGCGCAGCCAAACGGTTGCGCCCACGGCTAGCGTACAGCTACCAGTTAAAGAGCAAACCAAAGCAAACGTTGCTAGCATTCCAAGCCACAGATTAGAGAGCTATAACCGCTGGGCTAAGGTCACGCAGGGGCAGCATAAGATCAGTGCATCTCAAGTGGCTGAGCTGGGGCTACAGCAAGTACAGAGTCTGCTTAAGCAGTTGCAAGGTCACAGCCAGCAATCACTCTCATCTAACCTGGAGTCATCTAAACTAGACAGCCAGCAGATGAATCCTAGTCTGCAGATACAGCAAAAACTAGCGCAACTGGAGGTCAGCTATCAAGGTAAGCCTCTAGTCGATCATCAACTCAATCTTATATCTAGCCAAAGACCCGCAGCCAAGCATAGTTTCAGCTTGAAATCGGTAGACTTAAGTGCGGTAAAACCCCGTGATGAACTGATCAACATGCAGCTAGGCAGTGAATCCGTACGAGTGCTCTTACCCGCGAACGCACAACCGGCAGAGCTGGTAAGCAGGCTCAACAATGCGCTTAAGCCTCTGGATATGCAGGTGCTTCGTAGTAGCGAAGGTCGAATTATCTTCAAGAGTAGCAAGCAGCAATGGCTGCAAGTGCAAGCCGGATTATTGATGACCGGGCAAGGGCAGCGTTTGCCTGCGGGTGATGCTAGAACCATCAAAGTCAGTGAAGAACTTAACTGGCAGGATCCTAGAGAGTGGCGTTTCAATAGCCACGCGGATCTCAAACAGACCATGGCTAAAATAGCCAAGACTCGCCACAAGGTTGAATCTCAACTACAAGAGCTCAATAACAGTCAGCAACATCTAAAGCAGCAGCTGCAAAAAGTAAATCAACACAAAGACGCTAAGCTGGATCTAGATTCAACATTGACTCAAGTAACCGGCCTGATGCAGTCCTCACCGTTTAGCCTGCAAGTGACTTCATTAATGGCTCAAGCAAATTTCACTCGGCCACAGATCTCCGCCCTACTAGCATAAATATGCCTAAAAAAGGCGGGAGTCCCCGCCTTCACCTCTAGGACAGCAAGGTCAAAATAGCGGCCAAATCTGTAAACTTCGCTTTATCTAGCAAATCAACGGCGAATTGGCTGTAGTTAGCCTTATGCTGCCGATTGGTGTGATACACCTGAAAACACATAATGATATCGTGCTCAGACAGCCCATTATTTTTAGCGGCTATCACGGCTAAATAACAACGCAACATAAAGAAATCCAACAGCATCACTCTAAAGGCCTGCGATGGTGTGAGCTTATCGACTTGAGGGAAGTTCATGTGGTAAAAATAGTAAAGCAGATAACGACTGAATAACTCTTGATGGCCACCTAATGTAGGTTCGGCAATCTCTTTCCAAGCCTGATTAATGCTGCTCATGCTAATGTTTTTATCATCATCCGCCATTGAGCAAATAGCTTGGTTTATTAGCTCAAATCGACTCCGGCCACGCCTCACTTTATTAGTATTTAGCCATAACTGAATAGAGGTAAATGCATGCATTTGGTGTACGTCAGTATCTTGATTAAACCCCTCAAAATGCTGCTTAAGCTGGCCGTTATCACTTAAGACAATCAGCTGCTGAAACATACTATCGATGGCACTACTTTCAACTTCTCCTTTAGCCGCTCTATCGACAGTGTTCATCAAAATACCGATAGCGGTAAGACCTAGTTCCAGCGGTTGTTCAGGTTTTAGCAGTAACTGAATCGAATAGTCATAGGCTTTTTGCGCCCAAAGCGGGGCTGCCTTATAGCTACGGCTGTGCCCAATTTCAGTACGCTGCAAGTTAAACGCATCGGGTCTAAGCAGAATATTTCTCGCCGCCTCAGGACAAGATAATGACAGACTGTCATAACGATCTCCCCCCCTCATATGTGACATTCTTGGGTAGGTCTTGCAAGTGTTACTCAGTAGAGCTTCTCCAGCCTTAGCGTGAATTTGACAAAGCTTATTCTCATCTAAAAAGCCACAGGCTCCCTCTTCATTTAGGACTGCCTGCGCCCACACCTGCTCACTCTTTTTGACCTTCTTCAAGGCGGTTTTAGCCAAAACCTTCAGCTCGCTATGCGCTAATGTTTTTTTGTAACTTTGCTTATCAATATGGATATTCCAACCGTAACAACAACTATCTTCACACTCGCCGCCAATACAGCTGAAGTTAGTGACGAAACCGGGTCTAATGAGTGAATGCTTCATTCTCGCTCTCTTTGTAATCAAGTTTTGGCCAAGCCTAGATATGTCTATAGAAAGCGACCAAAATAGCAATTAACTAAAGTCCTCCCTTGTCATTACCCATGAAAAAACCAAATATTTAAACCTTTTGATTCAAAGCCTTAAGTTAAAGTCAATAAATAAAATCGGCCATGACTTTCAGTTTTCAATTAGCGTGTCGTTTTAAAGTTATAGATACCAAACAATCAGTTTAAAACTCAAAGGAATATCCTATGTTATCTGTAATGACTAACAACGCGTCTAACATCGCTCAAAATGCTGTCACTAAAAATAACGACCTACTTAGCAACGCTATGGAGCGTCTATCTACAGGTCTACGTATCAACAGTGCGTCTGACGATGCTGCAGGTCTACAGATTGCAACTCGCCTAAACGCTAACGTAACTGGTATGGAAACGGCTAACCGTAACGTTTCTGATGCAACTTCTATGCTACAGACTGCCGATGGCGCATTAGACGAGCTAAACAACATCGCTTCTCGTCAAAAAGAATTAGCAACACAAGCAGCTAACGGCGTGAACTCGGCTGAAGACATCAAAGCGCTAGGTGCTGAATATAAAGAACTTAACGCTGAAGCAAACCGTATTATCGACAGCACAGAATACGGCGGAAACAAGCTATTCACCGCTTTAGACACAGGTGTAGGCTTCCAGATTGGTGCCTCTAACACAGCATCTGAGCAGCTAACGGTTAAAACTGATGTTGCAGCAGTTAAAACACTGTTCGCTGGCGAAATCACTGACTCAGCAACAGCTAAAGCTCAAATCGACAACGTTGACGCCATCATTGATGCCGTTGGTACACAACGCTCTAACCTAGGTGCTAGCATCAACCGTCTAGGCCACACAGCATCTAACCTAACTAACGTTACCGAGAACACTAAAGCGGCAGCTGGTCGTATCATGGATACCGATTTCGCAGTAGAAACTGCAGCCATGACTAAGAACCAGTTATTAGTTCAAGCAGGTACTAACATCCTGTCTTCTTCAAACCAAAACACTGGTTTAGTTATGGGTCTATTGGGCTAATCCTCCCCCCATTATCCCAACTTTCTATCAGGGGCCTTCGGGCCCTTTTTTTTGTTAGAAATACCCCGCAAAACTTCAGTGGCCCTTGCTTGAGGTCGCCTTACTAATTACATGGTTGTGGTGAACATAACACCTAAGTCTCAAGCGGAAGCAATACTTCCCTTCCCCTGCGACTAACGGAAAATCAATTAACCCACCACACACCCTAAAACAAGCAAAAACACTACAAAACAAATACTTAACTATTGGCATAAAGATTGCCAGTTGCATAGAAGCAAGATTGGAGGATCAAATGATTTCAGGTATGGGTGGCGCCTCATTCGCCGAACAACTTATCGTCGCAGAACGTATGGGCAAAGATCAGATATTTGAAAGCAATATGACCAAATATGAGTCGCAGCTCGATGCCTATAAGATCCTCGAGCGCAGCCTAAATAGCATGACCAGCAAATTGGAAACAATCAATGGCGATGCTTTCGAGAGCAAAACATCATCGATCAGCGATGATAATGCCTCGATCACCGTCGAAAGTGGCGCGCCTACGGGCAACTATGATCTGCATGTTAAGCAATTGGCGCAAGCACACCAATTAACTAAAAGCTTTTCCAGCGAAACCGAAATCCTACCGACGACGGGTATGTTAAGCATTCAAGTTGGCCCTAACGCAGCAGACACCATAGAAATAGATATGGCCGTTCTCAATGCTGATGGCACAAAGACGGTTACCGATCTACGAGATGCCATCAATAACCACTCAGGTAATCCTGGAGTACAAGCCTCTTTAGTGAGAACCGGTGGTCAGGTCGAACTTATGCTGACATCAAAAGAGACGGGTGAAGCTAGCGCCATTGATGTAAAGATGGATGGTGCAGACTGGGGAATGACCGAGCGCAAAGCGGCGCAAGATGCACTGGCGACTCTTAACGGCATCGACATCAAGAGCAGTAGCAACAACTTAGCCAACGTCATCGATGGCGTCTCTATTGAGCTTAATAAGGTCCACGCTGCAGGAGAGAGCAGTAGTATCAAGATCCAATCTGATACCGACGCCAGTGAAAAGGCAATTGAAGATTTCGTCGATATCTTCAACGACTTGATGGATGAAATAAATAAATTAACTCGCTCCATGGGCAGTGAAGCCTTAGATGATCTCAATAACGAGAATGACGATAGCAGCGATAGTAATGAAGATGAAGATAAAGACGAAGAAGATGACGACTTCAACTCTTCAATTACCGAAGATCAGCTCGGCGTACTCAAGGGCGACTCGAGTATTCGAATGCTGCAACAAGGTATGCGTGATGCCATCTTCGATGCTGCGCCAAACGGTATGCGTCTATCGGATATTGGTGTTGAGATGGGCCGTGACGGCAAGCTGGATATCGACCAAGATAAACTCTCTAAAGCACTAAAAGATGATCCCGACGCGATACAAGCCATGTTTACCGGTACAGGCAGTTATATCGACCGATTCGATACTATCATCGACCCCTTCACTAAATTCCAAGGCTCTATGGATCTCAAGCAAGATAACCTTGAGAAGCAGATCGAACGAGTCGAAACCAGCATGGACAATCATGACAGGCAGATGGAGCAGAGATATCAAATTTATCTGGCTCAATTTACTGCAATGGAAGCCACCATTAGCCAGCTAAACTCAGCTAGCGCACTGTTTTATTAAGGAAAGAACAAAAAATGTTGAACGAGCACGATCCCTTTAATGCTTACAAACAAACCTCTTTAGATGCCAGAGCGGCAGCTGCCAATCCGCATGAGATGGTACGCATGTTACTCGACGGTCTGTTAGAAGAAATTCAGCGTACAGCTGGCTTTATGCAGCGTAAGAGCTTTGAAGACAAAGGGCAGAGTATCAACAAGTGCCTCAATATCGTGCATGGACTCGACTCCATGCTCGATATTGAAAACGGTGGTGAAGTCGCCGCAGGCCTAAACCGCCTCTATGACTATTGCAGTCGACAACTGGTAACTGCAAGCGTTGAAAACAGCGTTACCGCCCTTGAACCCATCACAAAGGTAATTACCGATGTCAGAGCCGGTTGGGCAAATCTCAATTGAGCAGTGGCTGCAGTTCGAAAAAGCGCTGCAGTTTCACGCCCAAGCTAAAAACTGGGACAAGTTAGTCCTAGTGAATCAAAAAATGGCTGATGCCCTAAAAAGAGCGGGAAAACCAAATTCCCGCTCACAACTGCTTGCGCGCCAATCTTTAGCACGTACCCATCAGCAAGTGTTGCAGCAGTTAAACCAAGATAAAGACCAACTAAAGCGAGAAATGAGTCAATTTAAACAGCAACAAGATGGCCTCGCCGCTTATCAAATGACCTGCGCCAGTGCCGGAGTGCATAATGACTAGCCCTGTATTAACAAGTGTGCTGGTGACGCCGACAGGCTCTGCACCATCAAGCCACATAAGAGAAGCCAGTGGCCAAAAAGACTCTAGCTTAGTTGAGCATGGCTCACTTGAGTATGATTCGTTTGAACACTACACTCAGACGCAACTGCCTTTTTCATTAGTGCTGCCACCGCAGCCTCTTTCAGAACCGCCGCTAAACGCTGCAGCCCCCCTCTCAATGAGAGGCCATAGCCAAGCATTTGCCACAGCACTTCCCCACGGTGGCCTTAGCAATCTGCAGCCACCGTTCGACTCGCAAACGCCTGTAGCAAGTATTCAAGTGACGGAGATCCGAGGTCAAACTCCTGCGTTTTTATCTGTCAGCCAACAAGCGTTAAATCAAAGCCAATTGGTAACACAGAATATGGGCACTCCAGTACAAAGCTTAGATTCTCGTTCGCAAACCTTACCATTG
The DNA here is from genome assembly GCF_000019185.1 of Shewanella halifaxensis HAW-EB4. Lineage (NCBI taxonomy): Bacteria > Pseudomonadati > Pseudomonadota > Gammaproteobacteria > Alteromonadales > Shewanellaceae > Shewanella > Shewanella halifaxensis. The sequence goes on from NC_010334.1 coordinate 5,168,517, forward strand.
ACCATGGCAACATCACTGGACGCAGAGATGGGAAATATTGCTGCAACCAACAGTAGTTTTCCATTAATGTCGGGCACAATAAAGCCAGATAACTTCACTGGCTTTAACCCGTTTCAAGGCATTAATACCCCGTTTTCTACCACGCTCTCAGCAAGCACGCTTGATAGTAATACCAGTAATGCCATCGATTCGGTGAACCAGATTTTAACTACGAGTTCTCGTACACAAGGCGCAGTCGCACAATGGGGGCCTGTTTCTGTTTCACAGTCGGCACCTTTGCCACAGCAGAGCCATGAGATGCTCTCACCACTTAGAGAGCAGCTACGGTTTCAAATCGATCAGCAGATCAAACAAGCAGAGCTAAGACTCGACCCGCCAGAGCTAGGAAAGATTGAGCTTAACGTTCGCCTAGATGGTGATCGGCTACATATTCAAATGCATGCAGCCAACTCTTCAGTAAGAGATGCCCTCTTGATGGGGCTCGATAGACTTAGAGCGGAGTTAGCCATGGATCATGGCGGGCAAATTGACGTCGATATCAGTCAAGGCGAGCCGCAACAGAAACAGCATCAGGGCAGATCTCAATCGGCAATTGCAGCTGCAAATCTTCATGAGCCTCAACTAGTCGTCGCTGATCTTCCCCAACAAGATCAGGTCGATCTACTCGCATAATTTAGGAGCTATTCATGTCATCAACTAAAAGTAACAGCAAACGGATCATTATGGCTCTGCTGTTCCTCTCTTGGACTGCAGCCAGTTTCTGGGTCGGTTGGCAATCACCTCGGCTGATCGGTGGCCCCTTTGTTGTTAAGGATGCCGAGGTAAAATCTGCCAAATTTTATCCATTAGATAAGTTTGTTATTTCAGTTCCCGGTGATGAGTTCCCTCATTACTTACTGTTAGAGATGGCCTTTAAGAGTCGCTCTCAAAATGCCGCAAGCACTCTCGAACAAGCCGACCCAGTGATTAAAAACTCGCTGATGAAGATGTTTTCTAACAAGCATTTCAATGAGCTCAATAACGCACAACAATTCGATTCTCTGCAAAAAGAGGCTCATAGCTTACTGTCAGCAGTTTTAGCCGAAAATGACTTCGACATCGAGTTAGATGACGTGCTGTTTACACGTATGGTTATTCAATAAAGGCCCACGCTATGAATGCTGCTCAATCAGCCTACCAAGAAGTGTCTGAAGATATTGCTATAAACCGCCAGTCCGAAAGTAAAGTGATGGTGCAATATCTACCTTTAGTTAAACGTTCTGTATCGCAACTTAGAAGCCATTGCGGTTCCGTTCTGGCCATTGAGGATATGGAACAGATAGGCATGATGGCGTTATTGGAAGCAGCAAGACGCTACCCCGGTGAGTATGATAATGGCTTTCTCTCTTTTGCCGGGCAACGGATCCGTGGCGCTATTCTCGATGAGCTACGCCGCCAAGACTGGCGGCCACGCCCAGTAAGGCAGCAGGCTCACGAACTCAACGACACCATAAGAAAGCTCACTCGACTGTTAGAGCGAGAACCTAGTGACAAAGAGGTCGCTGAGGCAATGGGCTTAAATGAAGTCGAGTATCGTGAACGACTATTTGCCTCGCAGTCAGAATCGATGCGCAGCTTAGACGAGCTGATAAGCGAAGGTGGAAACTTTGTCGATAACAATGACATGTTGGAGCAATTTTCAGCAAAAGAGTGCTTATTCCAAGCTATTTCAAAATTAAACAAAAGAGAACAGCTGATCCTGTCGCTTTACTATCAACATGAACTCAATTTAAAAGAAATTGCCGCAACATTGGGACTGACTGAAACGCGTATTTGTCAGCTGCATAAACAAGCAGTAAAACAGCTTCAGAACATCTATCAACAATGGGAACGGTAAACAGGTGAGATAGTATGAGCAAACTGTTAGGGCTAGTAATAATTCTCTTGTCGGTTTTTGGCGGATATGTGTGGGCAGGAGGAGCACTAATCTCCCTTTGGCAGCCAGCTGAAATTCTAATCATTTTTGGTGCAGGTATTGGCGCACTCATCATTGCCAACCCCAAGCCAGTATTAATAGAGATGTATGAGCAGCTTAAAGAGTTGGTAAGGGTTGAGCGAGAAGATCCTGAACTTTACCCGCAATTATTTGGTTTAATGAATATGCTGATGGCTCAAATCCAATCTCAAGGACTACGTGTACTGGATGACCATGTAGAGAAACCGAGAGAGAGCTCGCTGTTCTTAATGTATCCCGTGGTGCTAGAACACCCAAACGTTCTTAACTTCCTCATAGATAATCTACGATTACAATCGATCGGTAAGCTATCCCCCCACGACCTAGAGCATATGCTTGAAGAAGAGATCCATCGAATCGATGAAGATAGAATGCGCCCTTCCCATGCATTTAATAAAGTCGCAGAAGCCATGCCAGGTTTCGGTATTTTAGCGGCGGTAATGGGGATTATCATCACCATGTCGAATATCGACGGCCCAATTACGATGATCGGTGTAAAGGTTGCCGCAGCGCTAGTGGGTACTTTTATTGGTATCTTTGCTTGTTACTGCATATTTGACCCACTTTCTAAGGCGATGGAACATTTAGTCGAGCGTCAATCTGCTCAGATGCGCTGTGTAGCCGCAATGCTAACCGCCTTCGCCAAAGGCAAACCTCCCATGCTTGCCATCGACGCAGGTCGCAAACAGATCCAAAGCGAAAACCGTCCAACCTTTATCGAACTTGAGCGTTGGTTGGTGGAGCAAAAAAGCTAATGGCAATTAGACCTGAGCCAGTCGTCATTAGACGTAAAAAGCGCTCCAAGGCTAAAGCTGGCCACGGTGGCGCTTGGAAAGTCGCATTTGCAGACTTTACCTTGGCCATGATGGCACTCTTTATGGTGTTGTGGATCATGCAAATTGCCGATCAGCAAGAGCGTACCATGATAGTGCAATACCTAAATGGTGATCTTCATGATGATGGATCGATTAACCCCTTTAATTTAGGTGGCGCACCTTCAATGTTCGACTTTCAAGGCAACATTGCGATCCAACAGGCAGTGTTACCCGCTGCGGCTACAGGCGTCGAACGAAGTGGCCCTGCCATGCACAATCGCATACCTCAAGGTACCGAAAACGCTAAAGCGGGAAGAGGTCCTGAGCTGAACTCCTTGGTACCAGGTAAATTTGAAACTCAGGCTCAACTTGAGTTTTTAGCAAAAGAGATAGACAAGGTTATCGAAAATGTCAGCATGAGTGCCAACGTCGAGTTACAAGTGGTTCCACAAGGAGTGCGCATCTTGATGCATGACAACGTTAACCAGTTCATGTTCACCCGCGGTAGTGCAGATATGAAGCCCTACTTTGAAGATCTACTTATGGCCTTAGGGCCGCTATTAAGTCAGGTAGAGAATAAGATCACCATTTCGGGTCATACCGATTCCAGCCCTTATGCTGGCAAGAAATTCACTAACTGGGAGCTATCCAGTAAGCGAGCATTATTGGCAAGGCGAGTGCTTGAGTATGGCGGCCTTAGACGTCATCAAGTCATTCAAGTGACAGGTATGGCAGACCAAGCGCCCTATGTCATTAAAGATCCTGCTGCAGCGGCAAATAGGCGCATAGAGGTCTTAGTGATGACATCAGATGCTGAAAATCAATTGCGCCAAATGATGGGGCAACCGTTAAAGACGACTGCACCGAGCGACAACCTACAACAAGCTAAACAAATTGCCGAAGCAAACCAACCGCGAGCGAGATACCCACAACAATGGACGAGCCAATAATAGTCCAGGCTGAATTTATCCCAGCGGATAAACAGCCTATAACCCAGAAAAAGCCGGAAGAAGGCCGCCAACATACAAGATTTAGCCTTAGGGAAAGTAACCTACAAGATATTCGCTTTGCCTGCGATGGTGTTACCGTTTCACTAGTAAAAAAATACTGCTTAATGAGTAAAACCATCGGCATCGCCAACATTAAAGATATCGGTTTTGGGGGCGTCGGCTTAATAAGCCGCTGTAACTTACAGCCCAAACAGACCATCTTTATATGTTTAGAGGAAGAATACTTTCAGATCCAAGTCATGCGCGTCGCGAAAATAAATCACAGACTTAACTTTATCGGCGCAAGGTGGGCTGAACAAGATAAAAGACAGATAAGTTACATCACCAATAAAATCTATAACCTGAGTCGGTCACCTCTGATTTAGTGGTTTAAATAATTTAGGTATTCAGTGACGAAAAGGAGATCACAATGCCTGCTTCATATGAGCGAAAAGGACCCGATGCCTTACAAAAACTTTTTTTATATTTGATCCTGTTCGATTGGATCATCTTAATCTACTTGATTGTAGAGATTAAAAGGATGTCATTTCAACATGGCGCAATCACTTCAATCGTTGTAGCTATGTTCAATTTACTCCTAGTTAAACTATGTTTTAGGAGAGCACGCAGAGCAGAAGACGGTTATCAAATCTACCCTGTAATCATTGGTGCCTTACTGTCGTTTTGTCTTATCGCCTACTTTTTTTTCTTTTAGGCTTAACACCTTTTCCCCCTCAAGCCCGTTAAAACCTTAACGGGCTACATCTAATATATTCAAAGTCCGTAAAAGTCCTCTAGCTTCTATACCATCGAGAGCCCCATAAATTTCACTTTCTAAATCTCTGTTCGACGCAAGTTCTCTGTATTTGCTCTCAGGATATGAAGAATCTGCTGGAATCTCATAGTTCGCGTAGTGGACACATGGAGGCGTAGAAGCCCAGCTTTGGATGCGACGCAATCAATGGCTTTGTCGCTTGTTACGAAGCCGGAGGCAAGACACATGGATGGTGAGAATGGCGAAAGCCATATGCTCTCGAACGGGAGACAAGGATGTAGTAGGTCTGGCTTTTATACAGGTAGGTATCAAAGTACGAATGTCTGAAATGCATGGAGCAGTTTCTGGCCAAGCTCAGCGGCGGGCGACCGCCAAGACCTTTCCTTGGCATCTGCCCCATAGGGATATGGTAAATGTCATAATGATGTCAGGAACATCATTGACCATGCCACCAAGGCATTTGTTAATCCTAAACATCAGATGGCGGAAGTGTCGATATTGTATGGAGCATTTATCGACCGACGTAGCGAGTTGGCATTTATGCCTACTTAAGTGAAGCAGTCACCTTAACGGTTAGCTATATTTTAGATAAGTTAGCGTTCATTATTTTACAAACGCCCAGACGCAAAAAAGCCCGCTACATCGTAGCGGGCTTTATCGCTTCTCTTTCGAGAATAAATAGGCGCCTGGAAATGACCTACTCTCACATGGGGAGACCCCACACTACCATCGGCGATACTGTGTTTCACTTCTGAGTTCGGAATGGATTCAGGTGGTGCCACAGCTCTATGGTTTCCAGACAAATTCTGCTTTACTTTCAGTTTTTAAAAAACTAAAGGTAAAAAAGTTTGGAAAGCTGTTACTCGCCGGAGCAAGTAAACTGAAATTAAGTTTTGAGTTCGAACACACATTAAGTGTCACTCTTTTCAGAGTTTGTTCTAATTTTGATGATGTAAAAACATCAGTCTCATACAAAACCCATTAGGGTTGTATGGTTAAGCCTCACGAGTCATTAGTACAAGTTAGCTCAACGCCTCACAACGCTTACACACCTTGCCTATCAACGTCCTAGTCTCGAACGGCTCTTTAGAGGAATTAAATTCCTAGGGATGACTCATCTTAGGACTCGCTTCCCGCTTAGATGCTTTCAGCGGTTATCGATTCCGAACGTAGCTACCGGGCAATGCCATTGGCATGACAACCCGAACACCAGCGGTTCGTCCACTCCGGTCCTCTCGTACTAGGAGCAGCTTCCTTCAATCATCCAACGCCCACGGCAGATAGGGACCGAACTGTCTCACGACGTTCTGAACCCAGCTCGCGTACCACTTTAAATGGCGAACAGCCATACCCTTGGGACCGACTTCAGCCCCAGGATGTGATGAGCCGACATCGAGGTGCCAAACACCGCCGTCGATATGAACTCTTGGGCGGTATCAGCCTGTTATCCCCGGAGTACCTTTTATCCGTTGAGCGATGGCCCTTCCATACAGAACCACCGGATCACTATGACCTACTTTCGTACCTGCTCGACGTGTATGTCTCGCAGTTAAGCTGGCTTATGCCATTGCACTAACCGTACGATGTCCGACCGTACTTAGCCAACCTTCGTGCTCCTCCGTTACTCTTTGGGAGGAGACCGCCCCAGTCAAACTACCCACCAGGCACTGTCCCGAACCCCGATTCAGGGGCCGCGGTTAGAACATCAAAACTACAAGGGTGGTATTTCAAGATTGACTCCACTCCATCTAGCGACGAAGCTTCAAAGTCTCCCACCTATCCTACACATGTAGGTTCAATGTTCAGTGCCAAGCTATAGTAAAGGTTCACGGGGTCTTTCCGTCTAGCCGCGGGTATACGGCATCTTCACCGCAATTTCAACTTCACTGAGTCTCGGCTGGAGACAGCGTGG